>NZ_SELU01000110.1:0-9104 GCF_006861605.1 Pseudanabaena sp. UWO310
CGGCATCCCTCTTTTGGGTTTTGATTTTGTCCCAACTATCGGTTACGTTGCTATATCGGTAAATAAATGTAATGTCTACAAATTTAGTTCTTTAGCAATAGTTATAATGTTGTTATCTAGGATCTGGAAAAAACCTAAAATCGGGATTTGAAAATCTCAAAATTAGACTTCAAGATTAGACTTCAAGATTGGACTTCAAGATTGGGATTTAGGGCTTCATCATCTGTCCGTGAATCGATCTAATCATTAACTTGATTAGGGAGTTGAATCATCATGAATAGCTCAATTTTTACTTCCGAAATATCGAGAAATATTCCGAGAGAACAAGCTTTAATACTTTGGTTTGAAGAAGTAGGAATTACCGATATTCCTCTGGTTGGTGGCAAAAATGCTTCTCTTGGCGAAATGATTCGTCAGCTCAAGCCGAAGGGAGTGAATGTTCCCAATGGATTTGCTACCACTGCTTACGCTTTTCGGTACTTTATCGAAAAGGCTGGACTGGAGGCGAAACTACGCGAACTATTTGCCGATCTGAATATTGAGGACATGAGTAACCTGCGCGATCGCGGTCGATTGGCAAGAGCCTTAGTTCTCAGTACACCTTTACCTGACGATCTGCAAATGGCGATCGCCATATCCTATCAAAAACTCTGTGAATGCTACGAATGTGGCAAGGAAGCCGATGTTGCTGTTCGCTCCAGTGCTACAGCCGAGGACTTGCCCGACGCAAGCTTTGCGGGGCAGCAGGAAACCTATCTCAATGTCTATGGTACAAACGAAGTAGTTGAAGCCTGTCATCGCTGCTTTGCTTCGCTATTTACCGATCGCGCGATTTCCTATCGTACGATTAACGGCTTCGACCATTTTGATATTGCCCTCTCCGTCGGTGTCCAGAAAATGGTACGTTCCGACCTCGCCGCCTCTGGGGTAATGTTTTCCATCGACACCGAAACAGGCTTTAAAAATGCAGCGCTCATCACCGCCGCCTATGGGCTAGGTGAAAATGTCGTACAGGGTGCAGTCAACCCCGATGAGTATTTTGTTTTCAAACCCACCCTCACACAAGGCTTTCGCCCCATTCTCGAAAAACGCCTCGGAACGAAGGAAATCAAGATGGTGTACGACCTTGGCGGCAGTAAGCTGACTAAGGATATTCCCGTTCCCCCTTCTGAGCGCATTAAGTTCGCGATTACTGATGACGAAATCCTGCAACTTGCTCAATGGGCTTGCATTATCGAAGATCACTATTCCGCATTGCGTGGCAAATTCTCGCCGATGGATATTGAATGGGCTAAGGATGGTCGCACGGGCGAATTATTTATCGTGCAGGCGCGTCCCGAAACGGTTCAGTCCCAAAAATCGGGCAATATTCTCAAGAATTACAAACTGAAGAGCGGTGGCAATGTTTTGATTGCGGGTCGTGCAGTTGGTGAGGCGATCGGGCAAGGCAAGGCAAATGTAATTCTCGAAGTACATCGGATCGAAGATTTTCAAGCAGGTGAAGTTTTAGTTACCAATAAAACCGATCCTGATTGGGAACCGATCATGAAAAAAGCAAGCGCGATCGTCACCAATCAAGGTGGGCGTACCTGTCATGCCGCAATTATTGCCAGAGAAATGGGCATCCCTGCGATCGTGGGTTGTGGGGATGCCACGGGGATCATCACGACTGGGCAAGAGGTGACGGTATCCTGTGCCGAGGGCGAAGAAGGTAAGGTTTATGGCGGATTAGTTCCCTTTGAAGTGATTGAGACTTCTCTCGATGATTTGCCACAGATTGCCACCAAGATCTTGATGAATGTCGGCAATCCTGAAGAAGCTTTTAGCCTATCTGCGATTCCCTGCGATGGTGTGGGCTTAGCTCGTATGGAATTTATTATCGCCAACCATATCAAAGCCCATCCCCTTGCCTTGATCCATTTCGATACCCTCGAAGACAAATCTGCTAAACGAGCGATCGCGAAACTAACCGCAAGGTATGAATGCAAAACAGATTTCTTTGTAGACAAACTCGCCCAAGGCATCGGTACGATCGCCGCCGCATTTTATCCTAAACCTGTCGTAGTAAGGATGTCCGACTTTAAGAGTAATGAGTATGCCAATCTCCTTGGCGGTCGGGGATTTGAACCCCTCGAAGAAAATCCGATGATTGGCTGGCGTGGTGCATCCCGTTACTACGATCCGAAATATCGCGAAGCCTACGGCTTAGAATGCCAAGCCCTAAAGCGCGTTCGCGATGATATGGGTTTAACCAATGTGATTCCGATGATTCCTTTCTGTCGTACGCCTGAAGAGGGGCGGAAAGTCCTTGCGGAGATGGCAAAACATGGCTTAAATCGAGGTGAAAATGGACTTGAAGTTTATATGATGTGCGAAATTCCTAGCAACATCATTCTGGCGGATGAGTTCTCGCAGGTCTTTGATGGCTTCTCGATCGGTTCTAACGACCTAACCCAATTGACGCTCGGCTTAGATCGCGATTCGGCTCTGGTTGCCCATATTTTCGACGAACGGAATGAAGCCGTTAAATCTATGATTCGCAGCGTAATTCAAAAAGCCAAAGCCAATCATCGCAAAATTGGGATCTGCGGTCAGGCTCCCAGTGATTATCCTGAATTTGCGAGATTCCTCGTCGAGCAAGGTATTGATTCGATCAGTCTTAATCCTGATTCTGTACTGAAAACCATATTGGAGTTGGCTAAATAACGTCAGTTCGGGTTAAGCTGGCAAATTCAAAAGTCCAAAAGTAAAAGCCTTGCTACGCAAGGCTTTTACTTTTGGACTTTTGAGAAAGGGTTTGCGTAGCAAACCCTTTCTCAAAACCCGTTTCAAACTATTGGACATAATTAATTATACCAATTCCCAAAATGGCGTTGCCATTTTGGGAATCTCAAAACCTTACTGGGTTTGGTGTTTAATTCATAAAAGTGTTGCCACACTTTCGTGAATTGGTATTACAACCCAAAACCCTTAAAGTTGCGCCCCGTAGGGGCGCAACTTTAAGGGTTTTGGTAATTTATTTTGCACAAGCACTTACACAAGCACTTAATTGTCATAAGCAAACCGTAGATTTATTGCTCTTAGAGAATTCTTTGTGCAATACTAGCTAAACTACGATAACAACAAGTATTTACCGTAGTTTAACCGTGATATATTTTGCGGTTGTCGATGAGCCCCGACTCATTTACAGCCCCACTAATACCAAAGCTCAAAATGGCTATGCCATTTTAAGCTTTGAAAACCCTTACTGGGTTTGGTGTTTAATTCACAAAAGTGTTGTCACACTTTCGTGAATTGGTGTAACTTAGACAATAGGAGTGAATTGTGCAAATTTTTTGGTTTATTCCCACCCACGGTGATGGTCGCTATTTGGGAACGAGTATCGGTGGACGAGCCACTAATTTGGATTATCTTCAGCAAATCGCTCAGGCAGTCGATCGCCTTGGGTTTACGGGCGCACTCTTACCTACGGGACGATCCTGTGATGATGCTTGGATTGTCGCTTCGACCTTGATTCCCGTAACCCAGCGGATGAAATTCTTGGTAGCAATTCGTCCTGGATTAATGTCTCCTGGAGTTGCCGCAAGAATGGCGGCCACCTTTGATCGCCTATCGGGTGGGAGATTGTTAATTAATGTAGTTACTGGTGGCGATCCCGTGGAATTAGCGGGAGATGGTTTACACCTCGATCACACCGCAAGATATGAATTAACGGATGAGTTTTTAACCGCTTGGCGCGAAATTTGTGCGGGTTCTTCTAACTTTAAAGGCGAATATCTCGATATTCGCGATGGCAAACTTCTTTTTACTCCAGTTCAAAAACCCCATCCTCCACTATGGTTTGGCGGTTCTTCTGCGATCGCCCAACAAATAGCTAGCAAACATATCGATACTTACTTAACATGGGGCGAGCCCCCTGCACAGGTAGCAGAAAAAATTTCCGTTGTGAAAAAGCTAGCAGAAGCACAAAATAGACAACTTAAATATGGCATTCGCTTACATGTGATCGTGCGCGAGACTAAAAGCGAAGCTTGGGAAGCCGCTAATAATCTGATTCGTTATGTTGATGAGCAGTCGATCGCTAAAGCACAACAGGTCTATGCGCGGATGGATTCCGTTGGACAGCAAAGGATGTCACAACTTCACGGTGGTAAGAGGGATAACCTAGAAATTAGTCCCGACCTTTGGGCAGGCGTGGGGCTGATTCGGGGTGGAGCGGGAACGGCGCTAGTGGGCGATCCCGATACCGTTGCGAAGAGATTGTTAGAGTACAAGGATCTTGGTGTGGATAACTTTATTCTTTCTGGCTATCCCCATTTAGAAGAAGCCTATCGAACGGCGGAATTACTGTTCCCACATTTACCCTTAGAGAATTTACCCTCAAGCGATCGCCAATTAATGACAGGACCTTTTGGAGAAATTTTAGCTAATGAGGATTTGCCTAAGGAGCCAGTTAATATTCCCGCTAATAACCCTGCGAATAGCTTTGTCAATTCTTTTGCCAATTCTTTCCCCAGTCCTTTTCCTATTCCTGCAAAAGAGACTCAACCAACGGTGGATTAAATGGAACAGTCTCTAGGTATTTCAACCAACAAATCATTCCCAAGGAAGTTACCCCAAAAGTCTGGCAACGTTCTATCTAAAATCTGGCGCGGCTTTTTACCTTGGCTAGTTCCCATTTTTGCAATTTTTATATGGCAAATTTGTTCGCAGATTGGTTGGTTATCAGCCAAGATTTTGCCCGCACCGTTAGATATCTTTAAAGTAGGAATTAAGTTGGCTCAGTCGGGAGAACTCCTCAAGCATATTACGATCAGCGGCACGAGAGCGTTAATTGGCTTTGCGATCGGTGGTGGGATCGGCTTTTTATTGGGGCTGATTAACGGCACATTTCTGATTGCGGAGACCCTCCTCGATACCTCGCTCCAAATGCTACGGAATATCCCTCACCTTGCCCTCATCCCTCTGGTTATTCTTTGGTTCGGCATCGGCGAAGAGGCAAAAATCTTTCTAGTGGTGATTGGAGTCATGTTCCCCATTTACTTGAATACCTTCCACGGGATTCGCACCGTTGATACGGGACTCATCGAAATGGGCAAGGTCTATGGTTTGAATGCCCTTGGGGTGTTTTGGCATATTGTCTTACCAGGAGCTTTACCTTCGATTTTAGTGGGCGTACGCTTTTCCCTAGGGATTATGTGGCTGACCCTAATCGTGTCAGAAACGATCGCCGCTGATTCGGGTATTGGCTATCTGGCAATGAATGCAAGGGAATTTTTACAAACCGATGTGGTGGTATTTGCGATTTTGCTCTATGCCCTGCTGGGCAAATTAGCCGATGCGATCGCCCGCTATTTAGAATCAGTTCTTCTGAAATGGCATCCCGCCTATAACGGCAGCTAGTCATAACTCTATTGGGTTTCCATCCCAAATAATCAATTCCCAGCAATTTATTTCATTAATTTATTTCATTAATTTGCAATTCAAAGCTAACTATGACTAATATTCTTTTAATTAACGGTAGCCCTTCTGCTCCTTCGCGCTCACAAGGTATTTTGGAATATGTGATCGCCCTACTTAAGGACAAAGGCGTAAATACCGATCTGCTCTCAGTGCGCGATCTCCCTGCCGAAGATTTAGTGTTTGGCAAATACAATAGTCCTAACTTGGAACAGCCCAAATCCTTACTAGCGAAAGCTGATGCAGTAATTATCTCGACTCCTATCTACAAAGCATCCTACACAGGCTTACTCAAAACTTTTCTCGATTTATTACCGCAAAAGGCTCTGACCGATAAGGTTGTATTGCCCGTTGCAACGGGTGGTTCGATCGCCCATTTATTAGCGATCGACTTTACCCTCAAGCCCGTGCTGAGTGAGTTGGGAGCGCGGCATATTCTTGGGGTGGTCTATGCAGTGGACAAGCAAGTAACTTGGAGCGACAGCCAGACCGTAATTTTGGAAGAAGAGATCGACCAAAGGTTGAAAGAATCCCTAGAAGAACTTCTCAAAGCGATAAAGCATTCTCCCCAAGCATAGGATTTTGGGAATGAGTACGCACTTTATATAAACCATCAAGTTTTTAGCAGTAGGATCAATGTCAAACAGAAGAAATCCAAATCGCAATCGCAAGGGATTACTCGGTCGCAAGCGCTTTACAGGCTGGTTACTATCCTTTATGGCAGTTTTTGCCGTTTTTGCTCTCAATAGTTGCAGCAATCCCCAACAGACTGCGACAAGTCCCCAACCCAATCCCACCAACGCCCCCATACAGATTAGTAAACCTGCTGTCATTAAGCTTGATTATGCCTATTACAATCCTGTTAGCTTAGTTATCAAAGAGAAGGGCTGGTTAGAAGAAGACCTCAGCAAAGATAACGTCAAAGTGGAATGGGTCTTAAGTCAAGGCAGTAACAAGGCTTTGGAATTCCTCAATGGTAGCAGTCTTGATTTTGGCTCTACGGCTGGCGCGGCGGCTTTGATCGGCAAAGCCAATGGCAATCCCATTAAATCCGTGTATGTCTATTCCAAACCCGAATGGGCAGCTTTGGTCGTGGGCGCTAACTCAAATATTAGATCTGTACCCGAACTTAAGGGGAAAAAGATTGCGGCAACTCGCGGAACCGATCCCTTTATCTTCCTGCTAAGAGCCTTAGATAAATTTGGTCTGACCGATAAGGATGTGGAAATTGTGCCATTGCAGCACGCCGATGGTCGGGCAGCTCTTGAAAAAGGTGATGTCGATGCTTGGGCTGGGCTCGATCCGCACATGGCAAAATCGGAAGTGGAACAAAATTCTAAGCTCTTCTTCCGTGAGACTTCCTTTAATAGCTACGGTGTGTTGAATGTAAGGGAAGCCTTTGCGAAGGATTATCCAGAATACATTACTAGAGTTTTACAGATCTACGAAAAAGGAAGAGATTGGGCGATCAAGAATCCTGCGGAATTCAAGCAAATCTTGATTAAGGCTTCTAAGCTATCTGATGCGGTGGCAGCGAAACAGTTGGAACGTACCGATCTTACTAATTCGGCGATCGGGGAAGAGCAGAAAACCGTAATTTTAGCAGCGGGAGATGTGCTCAAAAAGAGTGGTGTGATTAAGGCTGATACCGATATTCCAAAAGTCGTTGATGCTTTGATCGATCCGCAGTACTTGAAGAAGTTGGCTAAGTAAAAGAAGAAATGCCTATCCATCAGAAACAAACATATGCGTAGTTCTCTATCGTCTAATCAAATAAATGAAGAATTTAGAGATAGATCGCCTAATTTTCTAGCACGAATAGAGCGATCGCTAAACAAACTAGGCTGGGTTAAAGGAGCGATCGTACCAGCGATACTGTTAGTTATTTGGGAAATTGCGTCTAAATCAGGCTGGGTCGCCCCCAACCTCTTACCCGCACCTTCCACGGTACTTAGCACGATTGGAGATTTAGCCAAAACTGGCGATCTTTGGAAGCATATCGGCATTACTCTTTATCGTGTATTTCTGGGCTTTGCGATCGGGGTGGGACTTGCCACCATTTTGGGAGCAATCACAGGCTATTCACGCATCATCCATGACCTCATCGATCCATTACTTCAATCACTGCGCGGTATTCCTTCTCTCGCGTGGGTTCCCCTATTTTTGCTGTGGATGGGAATTCAAGAAACCCCAAAAATCGCGCTGATTGCAGTTGGAGTCTTTTTCCCAGTCTATTTGAGCCTGATGAGTGGCATTCAGTCTGTTGATCGCAAATTAGTCGAAGTTGGCAAAATCTATCGTTTAAATGGATTACAACTAATTCAGCGTGTCTTCTTGCCAGCCACAATTCCCGCCTATATCGTCGGTTTGCGAAGTGGTTTAGGACTGGGATGGATGTTTGTCGTGGCGGCTGAATTAATGGGAGCGAGTCAGGGATTGGGATTTTTGCTCGTGGATGGACAGACGACTGGTCGCCCCGAGTTAACCCTAGCCAGCATTCTCCTATTTGCCATATTGGGAAAAGTTACCGATGGTGCGATCGCCTTTATTTCTAGACATGTTCTCTATTGGCAAGATGCCTATTTATCCCCTACTTAAGGAATCCATAATGTTAGTAATTGAAGGATTACACAAGCGATTTAGCAACGGTTTTGTGGGCTTAGATTCGGTCGATCTTCAAGTCAATAAGACCGAAATCGTTAGCCTCATCGGTACGAGTGGCTGTGGCAAAAGCACGCTTTTACGCATCATTGCAGGGCTAGAACTTCCCACTAGAGGTCTGGTTCGCATTGACAAACAAATTATCACTAAGCCCCATGCTGATATTAGTCTTATTTTCCAAGAAGCGCGGCTGATGCCTTGGCTGACGGTTTGGGAAAATATTCAGTTCGGGTTACAGCATCTACCGAAAACCCAACGTAATCTCTTAACGGGTGAAATCATTACCAAGGTTGGGTTAACGGAATTTGCGAAGGCTTTGCCAAGACAACTTTCGGGAGGTATGGCTCAGAGGGTGGCGATCGCTCGCGCCCTCGTGACCAATCCTTCGATTTTACTGCTCGATGAACCCTTTAGCGCCCTCGATGCATTTACAAGGCTGAGTTTGCAGGATCATCTCCTAAAAATTTGGGAATACGACCACCCGACGATGATTCTGGTTACTCACGATGTCGAAGAAGCACTGATACTCAGCGATCGCGTCATTGTGATGCATGGCAACCCTGGACACATTTATCAGGAATTAGCGATCGATCTGCCTCGCCCTCGTCGTCGCACCGATCGCCATCTCCAATATTGGAAAGAGCAGCTTTTGGATGCTTTGGATCTCACGGGCGATCGGTTGGCTATTGAAGCCTAGCCCCTCGCCTCCCTTCTAATACTAATTCACGAAAGTGTGACAACACTTTTGTGAATTAAAAACTAAACCTAGTAAGGGTTTTCAAGTTATACCTATATTCAGCAATGTTAGGACAAAAATCAAACCGAATAGAGAGTTGCGGCGCGAAGCGCCGCAACTCGGGAGCATCCCAATTAGGCACTAAGTATAAATACTTAAGGGAAAAGAGCTGTAAAATAGTAACAAATTAACCCGTCCAAGCAAATGACACCAGAAGAAAAAGGAAGACTTGAAGCCTGCACCAGAG
>NZ_SELU01000111.1:0-8668 GCF_006861605.1 Pseudanabaena sp. UWO310
GGGCAGTGGTGACTAAGGATGTGCCTGCGGGGGTGGTGGTGGCAGGTGTGCCCGCAAAGGTGATGCGCGAGCTTTCAGAAGCAGAACAACAAAATGCGATCGCCCATGCCGAAAATTATTATCAGTTATCGCTATTGCATCAATGTTCGCAAGCAAAGCCATAGCTGCCATCAACTGTATCACCCAAAAAGAGGGTTGCCGCGCTCCGCGCGGCAACCCTCTTTTTGGGTTTATATCGCAAGTTACAGCAATTATCGATCAAACGAACCACAAGGGAATTTTTGAAAGCGTTGCTTTGCAACGCTTTCAAAAATTCCCTTGGTTTGGGTTTGAGCGCGAAGCGCTGTAAGAAATGAGTAGCGGCGCTTCGCGCTGCCACTCATCTTGTGAGCTTAAAGAATGGAGACAATTTTTGAAAGCGAAGCATCTTAAAACAGGCTTTGAGAAAGGGTTTGCTACGCAAACCCTTTCTCAAAGCCCAAAAGTAAAAGCCTTGCATCGCAAGGCTTTTACTTTCTTACTTTTCCCGTTATCTTGCTGTTTCAGCATAACCGCCAATATTCCTACCGCCACAAGTCTTATTCTAGCGTTGTACATTGTCATGAAGTAACACTTATTGCAAATACAGTTAATCCTGAAACTCCTTCCTAGAAAGCATTTCAGAGATGACGTGAAAAGTAAGTTTTACTTTTGGGCTTTTAAAATTTGCCAGCCTAACCCGAACTGACGTTAATTAAGGATCAAATTCACTAAAGTTCGCACTGCAAAACCCGTGCCGCCAGCATTGTTATAACCCGACTCGCGCTCAGTCCAGACTGGCCCTGCCACATCAAGATGCGCCCATGCCTTAGTTGTTTCCACAAATTGCTTCAGGAACAAAGCCCCCGTAATTGCTCCGCCCGCTCGCGAACCAGTGTTTTTAAAATCAGCCACGACCGATTTTAATTGATCGAAATAGGGATCTTCGAGGGGCATCCGCCATAATTTCTCGCCAGCATCCCGAGCAGCTTTAGCGATCGCCTCTGCCCAGCCATCATCAATCGACCACATTCCCCCAATATCTTCGCCCAGCGCCACCACACAAGCCCCTGTTAGCGTAGCAAGATCAACGATCGCATCGACCCCAAGGCGATCGGCATAGACGAGGGCATCGGCTAGGGTTAAGCGTCCTTCGGCATCGGTATTATTCACTTCAATAGTTTTACCATTAGAGGCGGTGAGGATATCTCCTGGACGCATGGCACTACCATTGACCATATTTTCGCAGGACGCGACGATAAAATGCACCTCGATGTCTGTGGGCTGGAGATGGGCGATCGCTTTTGCTGCACCGAGGGCTGCTGCCGAGCCACCCATATCGGTTTTCATCAGTTCGATACTGCTGCCCACACCAGTTTTAATATTTAAACCACCCGAATCAAAGGTCAATCCCTTGCCGACGATCGCTAATTTGCGCTTGGGCTCGCCATGACGGTAAGTGAGGTGGATGAACTTGGGAGGAATATCCGAAGCTCTAGCTACACCAAGAAAGGCTCCCATCCCCAAGGCTTCACAGTCGGCTTGTTCCAAAATTTTGACCGTGAAAAAATCTGACTCCTTCGCGATCGCGATCGCAGTATCAGCCAAGGTAATCGGAGTGACAATATTGGCTGGAGCCGATACTAATTCCCGCGCCAAAATTACCCCGTCAACAATTTGCTGCGCCTTCGCGATCGCAGGGCTTGCCAGATCGGGATCGGTTTCCAAAATTTCCACCTGCTCCAGAAAACTGGGATTGGTATTTTTAGACTTAAATCGCTTGTCTTGATGCGCCGCTAGTAATATCCCCTCAGCGATCGCTTGAGCCGTCACCGTAACGTCTTGATTGTAGGTAGGGAATGATAATGCGAACTTTTTCACCTTCTCTTTATTTGCCCATTTCACAGCTATTGCCGCCGATCTACGCCAAACATCGGCATTAGCTTGAGCAGGATCGCCCATACCAATCAAAATCACCTTGCGAATAGCATAGTCAATCCCCACACGACCGCTAACCGCAACCCCACTCTCCCCTAGAAATTCAGATTCGGCGATCAAATCTGTTAAGGTGCAACCCAGAACCTGAATATCTAATTTTTTTAATACTTCAGATAGTTCAAACGCTTTTTTTACAGAATTTTCTGACTGCTCATGCGGATCATGACTGGCTTTGGGGCTTGCAAAAACTGCGATCGCAAGAGCATCTCCATGCCACGCCTGCGGAACAGTTAATAAAGGAAGGATATTCATTTTTTAGATTTAGATATAGTCGGTAAATTTTATCGGATTACATTTAGCTATTAAAGCTCAGAAATTAAGCGCAATGGGAATTACTATTAAATATAGCTATAACCATAGCTATCCCAGTGTATCAAGACATAAAACCGAAAAGAGAGGCGCGGTACAAAGCGCTGCATCTCTCTTTTCGGTTTTGATTTTATCCGCACCTAACTGGCAATATAACTGGCAATATAACTGGCAATATAACTGGCAACAGGAATGCAATGGAAATTTGGGGTAAGTATCTCAGTACAATTAAAACCCTAAAACCTGCGGCGCAAGCTGCTCGTGCGCCACAGGTTTTAGGGTTTTATATTTAATTAAGCCCACTTACTTAGAGCTGATTAATATCTCTAAATTTCAAGGTTTGTACTACAATCTGTTATGCAAACATACAGGTGCTTTCATATTTACCCGATAGCATGATGATTGTGACGTACGAGCTATTAGAAGATGCTCGTTGTAAGGTATGTTGGCTGCTATTTAAATGCGAGGAGTGACGGACTGAATTATGCGAATTTCTTCCAGTTGGTTGACGCTTGGTGCGAGTTTATCGCTTCTGATTCCAGCTTGGACAGCCAATGCTCAAGAATTTAATCTACCTCTACGTCCTTTTACTAAGGTCGTTTTAGAGCCTGACACCACTGTTAATACCTCTAATAGCACTGCTAATATTTCTCGTCTTGCCACCTCGGAAGAGGTTACACCCCAGTCGGTGATTATTGACGAAGCACAATCTGAATCGGCAAATAAATCGACCAGTAGTTCGACCAGTAATTCGACCAGTAGTTCGACAAGCACCCAGAAAGCATCTCCAGATCCTGCCATGCCTCAGGTAGCGATCGCGACATTAGCTAAAGTCAATAATCAAGATCCACCGAAGCTGCTTTCTACTACTAATACAAATATCGTTCAAGATAGCCAGCGATCGCAACCTCAAAAAGTCAGTTCTTCCACGGAACCTGCCAGAATTGATCCCAATTCTACGGTTTATGAATCTGGCAAACTTGACCCTGCGCAGACCCTAGTTGTTCCCACCACACCCAGTCAAGTTAAGTTAGACCTTAGCAAACCAGTCACCCTCGCCGAACTTTTGGAATTAGTTGAAAGATCTAGCCCCGATTGGATTCAAGCAAAAATTGCCGTAGATCGCGCCCGTGCTGGATTGAGAGCTGCCGAAGCTGGACGTTCGCCCACTGTTTCCGCATCATCGAGGTATACCTATGGAAACTCGGTATTCTCACCGCCAACTGTCACAAATTCCACCACAAATTCCACCACAAATACCTCTACTACCCATGCGCTCACGGGTACTCTAGGCATTAGCTACAACATTTTTGATTCAGGGGTGAATGACAATACTATTGCTGCGGCTGAAAACAGCTTACGCATTGCGGAGGCATCACTCAATCAAGTCAATCAGACAATTCGGTTGAATATCGTGACAGCCTATTACAGTCTCCAAAATGCCGATGAAACGATCCGCATCCAACGCAAAGCCGTTGAAAATGCTGAACGAAGCCTGAAGGACACCAAATCCAGAGAGCGGGCAGGGGTTGGGACAAAGTTTGATGTTCTCCAATCCGAGGTCTCCCTTGCCAATGCCAAGCAAGACTTGCTCAATGCCGAAGCCTCCCAGTTAGTAGCCAGACGGGAATTATCTCGCCAGATCAACTATCCCCCGACCATTGAAATTACGGCTGCCGATAAAATTGCTCCTGTCGCAGCATGGAAAATGTCCTTAGAAGAATCGATCTTGCTGGCAGTCCGCAATCGTTCTGAACTTGACATTCGCAAGTTAGAGCGTGAAGTTGCTCGCAATAATGCCAATGCCACCTTATCAAGATTAGGTCCCCAAGTTAGCGTATTTACTAACTTTGATGCCTCTACTTCCTTTGTTAACAATGGTAGTGCTAGTGCGGACTACCAAGTTGGTTTGTCGTTAAGCTGGACGCTCTTTGATGGTGGCAAAGCGGCCGCGCAAGTAGATCAATACAAAGCCGATCAAGCCACAGCCGAGAGTAAGTTCGAGCAAGCCGCTCGTCAGGCTCGTTATGATGTGGAGTCAGCCTACATCAATCAGCGATCGCGTTTTCAACAGATTGACACGGCAACTAAAGCCGTTCAACAAGCAGAAGAAGCCCTACGTCTTGCACGTTTGCGCCTTGATGCTGGAGTTGGAACCCAACTTGAGGTCATCTCCGCTGAGTCAGATCTAACTCGTGCCGATGTTAACCGCGTTCAAGCAATCATTGGCTATAACCAATCCCGAGCCAATCTTGAAAGAGCCATCAATGGTATATAGGTAGCCGACACAATTAAGTAGCTAGGCGTAACCCAGAGGAGCATACCGCCCGCGCAGCAGGCGGTATGCTCTTCTAGGTTATAAGTTTACTTATACCTAGCTACTTAAAAATCAGAGTCACAAGCTATGGCGATCGCCATAGCTTTGTTAGTTTTGCGACTAGCTACTTCCCATTTTATAGCTGTCGCCACAAAACCCCAAATATGAGTGGCGGCGCGAAGCGCCGCCACTCACATAGCTACAGTCACTTGAATTACCCCAAGAATTGACTGGCGGCGCTTCGCGCCGCCAGTCAATTCTTGGGGTTTATGTCCTAGTACATTTGGCGATCGCTATATTTGCTATTCTTTTGATGCAAAGCAATTAAGCTGAATATTGATTATGGTGACAATTATGGATGGCGGTGTTTACGTTTTTTTCTTAGCTACCACTTTAATCATCTTATTTAGCCTCGAAACTAGCATTAAGCGCCTTGAGCGCAGGATGAAACGCATTGATTATGCTCTCGGCTTAATCCTCAATCGAATGGAAATAGAAATTCCATCCCAACTTTCAGAACGGGTTAAACAGATTGCACTCGACCCCTCCCGCAAAATTGAAGCAATTAAGATTTATCGTGAAGAAAATCGCTCAAGTCTTCTCGAAGCCAAAGAAGCTATCGAAAACTTTATAGAGCGCAATCAAAATTGACGATGTTTTATCTTTAAATCGGGCAAGACAATTCGCCCACTTTACGGGAAAAAAGCATATTTTCCCGATAATCAACGGGGCAATCGATAACGGCGGGAACATCCTGCCATAGGGCTTCTTTGAGAATGGGAATCAACTCGATCGCGGAAGTTACTCGATACCCTTTGAGCCCCATACTTTCCGCAAGCTTTACAAAATCGGGATTGCCAAACTTGATAAAAGCCGATCGCCCATAGTGGATCTGTTGCTTCCATTCAATCAAGCCATAACCACCATCATTAAAAATCAGCGTGACAAAGGGCGTACCGATCCGCGTGGCAGTCTCTAGTTCCTGCATATTCATCATGAAACCGCCATCACCCGTTACCGCTACGATCTTGCGATGGGGATGCACTAGCTTGGCGGCGATCGCTCCAGGAATCGCAATTCCCATCGCGGCAAAGCCATTGGAGATAATGCAAGTATTCGGGCGATCGCAATGGTAATGACGCGCCATCCACATTTTATGTGCACCCACATCAGAAATCACCACATCCTCGGCAGCCATCACTTGGCGAAGATCGTAGACGATTTTTTGCGGTTTAATGGGAAATCCTTCGTCATGGGCGTACTGTTCGTAGGTGGCAAGAATTTGCGGACGCAGATCGATCGCATGGGGCGAAGGCATTCCCGTGCGATCGCAACGATGCATAATCTCCACCAAGGAATCGGAAATATCGCCAACAATTTCTACCTGTGGCATATAACTGCTATCAACTTCCGCTGGTAACTCGGCAATGTGAATAATGGGAATTGTGCCTTTAGGATTCCATTTTTTGGGAGCGTACTCAATTAAGTCATAACCAACGGCGATCGCCAAGTCCGTTTCATCAAAAGCACAATTAATAATATCCCTTTGCTGTAAACCTAGCGACCAGAGAGCCAAAGGATGGCGATAAGGAATTACGCCTTTCCCCATAAAGGTATTTGCCACAGGGATATTTAAACGGGTGGCAAAATCCGTTAGCGCTTGGCTAGCACCAGAACGAATTGCCCCATTACCCACCAGAATGAGCGGATTTTTAGACTGGGCGATCAAGATCGCCGCTTCGGAAAGACTGCGATAGGAGGCATACATCGCGTTGCGATCGCTTTTGATCAAGAGCGGTTGCCCTGTAACTTCCATATCCGCAATATTTTCTGGCAAATCAATATGTACGGCTCCTGGCTTCTCTGACTTGGCAAGCTTAAAAGCTTTACGAATAATTTCTGGGGTAATACTTGGGCGCACAATTTGAGCATTCCATTTGGTCACAGGCTCAAACATGGCGACTAGGTCGAGGTATTGATGGGAATTGGTATGCATCCGATCGGTTCCCACTTGTCCCGTAATCGCGATCAATGGCGCACAATCCAAGTTGGCATCAGCAACCCCTGTCATCAAATTAGTAGCTCCCGGACCAAGGGTCGATAGACAGACTCCAGGTTTCCCCGTCAGTCGTCCGTATACATCCGCCATAAATGCGGCTCCCTGTTCATGGCGGGTAGTAATGAACTTAATTGATGAATTCTCAAGAGCATTGAGAACCGCCATATTCTCTTCTCCAGGGAGTCCGAAAATATATTCCACTCCTTCATTTTCTAGACATTTAACTAATAATTCTGCGGTATTCATTGTTTTACCTGATTTTACCTAGTTTTACCTAACTGGTTTGACCTAACTGGTTTGACCTAAAATATATGGAATGAACTCTAGGCGATCGCAATAGTTTTAATATTCACAAATTCGCGAATACCTTCGATACCCAACTCTCGACCAAAGCCCGATCGCTTAATCCCACCGAAAGGAAGTCGAGGATCGGACTTAACCATACTATTCACAAAGACTGAACCCGCTTCAATTTGAGCGATCGCTAGTTCTATTTCCCGTTCGTCCTTAGTCCAAATACTTGCCCCCAGCCCAAAGTTAGTGCTATTGGCAAGGGCGATCGCCTCCCTAATATTTTTGACGCGAAATACTGACGCAACGGGGCCAAAAAATTCTTCTTGATAGGGCGGCGCACCTAAGGGAATATCTACCAAAATTGTCGGGGCATAAAAATTTCCCTCCTGTTTAATGCGATATCCACCCACCAAAACCTTAGCACCCGCATTTACAGTTGCTTTCACCAGTCCATCCAATTCTTGCAAAATTTGTGGTGTAGCTAAGGGACCCACATCCGTTGCCGCTTGCATGGGATCGCCCACCTTCAAAGCCCTAAATTTCTCCGCAAACTTAGCAATAAATTGATCGGCGATCGCTTCTTCGAGAATGAAGCGCTTGGCGGCAATGCAGGTCTGCCCATTATTCATTACCCTCGCAGTTACCCCTGTAGCCACCGCAAGATCGAGATCGGCGGTTTTGAGAACGATAAATGGATCGCTGCCGCCTAGTTCCAAAACTACTTTTTTGAGATGATGCCCTGAGATCGCAGCGAGGCTTTGTCCAGCAGGTTCACTCCCCGTTAAAGTAGCAGCTTTTATCCTCGGATCAGCAACCAGATTCGCCACTCGATCCGCACCAATGAGTAGGGTTTGAAAAGCGCCATCGGGCAAGCCCACTGCATGGAAAATTTCCGCGATCGCCAAAGCGCATTGGGGCACATTGGAAGCATGTTTTAACAGCCCCACATTGCCCGCCATCAAGCAGGGTACGGCAAAGCGAAACACTTGCCAAAAGGGAAAGTTCCAAGGCATCACCGCCAAAATAATCCCTAGAGGTTGGTAGCGAATTAGGGCTTGACCAGCATCGATCGTGACAGGTGTGTCAGCTAAAAATTGCGGGGCATGTTCGGCATAAAACCGACAGAGATGGGCACATTTCTCAACTTCCGCGATCGCACTTTTGAGGGTTTTTCCCATCTCAAGGGTGATAATAATCCCAAATTCCGTTTTTTTTGCCTCAAGGATATCTGCAACTCGATACATCCATTGAGCGCGTTCGGCAAAACTGGTGTACTTGTAGGTCGCAAAGGTGCGATCGGCAAGGGCTAGTTTATGCTCGATTTCCCCATCTGTTAAAGGCGTAAAGGTCTTTAATACCTCTCCCGTTACAGGATTGATTGATGCGATCGCCACGATCTTTTCTCCATTCCTGAAAATCTATAACCAGCTCAAGATGCGCTTCAATAAACCATTTGGCAAGAACCATTTGGCAAGAACCATTTGGCAAGAACTATTTAAGACTGCTATAGATAAGATCTTAATCCTTGCGATCGCCAAATCCACCGATAATTCAACTTAATTTATGATTCATAAGTAAGTGGGCTTAATTAAATATAAAACTCTAAAACCTGCACCGCAGGTTTTAGATTTGGATTTTAATTATGCTGAGGTACTTATACGAGGTACTTATAC
>NZ_SELU01000016.1:0-81540 GCF_006861605.1 Pseudanabaena sp. UWO310
ATATAAAACCCAAAGAGCTGTAGCGCACGCGGAGCGTGCGCTACAGCTCTTTGGGTTTTTAATTATGTCCAGCTACTTAGCAACGTAAGGTTTGCGTAGGACATAAAGCCCAAAAGATGAGTGGCGGCGCTTCGCGCCTCAACGTCTAATTTTTCGCGGGGAAGGGGGTAGAGCTTTATTTAGAGATGACTTTCGCTTTTTAACATGCGTTTATAGGCTAGCCACCCTGACGCGATCGCTACGACAAAAAATCCTACTAAAAATCGCAGATGCAGGATCATATCGGTACTGGTAACAGCTTTACTATTGGTCGATAGCGCCGTAAAAGCTTCACTCATGTGGTAGACGGGATTAAATTGGGTAATTAAAAGTAAATCTTTAGACAAAAAAGTCGTTGGGAAAAATGCCCCGCCCAAAATCAATAGCGGTACGCCCACCCCCGCCACTAGGGAATTAACATCTTCTACCTTACGCGCAAATTTAGTGGCAAGGACAAATCCCATCCCCACATAGGAGCCAATACTTGCCAAAATCACTAAAATTCCCAAGGCGATCGAGCCGCTAAAACGTACTTCCCAGAAGGCGGCAACGGTATAAACAATGAGGGTCTGTCCGATCCCAATGGTGGCATAGGCAAAGAAAATTCCTAAAAAATAGGAGACCCCATTGATCGGAGAAATGAGTAGCCGCTTAATCGTCAGGCTTTCTCTCTCTGAAACGATGGTGGACATCGTGCCCCCAAGGCAACTAAAAAATAATGCCGAACCAATTAAAGTCGCAGGAGCAGAAAGTTTAAAGGATTCCATCGTGGTAATTTTAGAACCCTCCGCTAAGACAAAACCATTTAGCAACAGCATCGAAATGGGAAAGATCACCCACAGGAGTAAAGTACGATAGGTGCGAAATAATTCCAGTAAAATACGTCGCCCGATCGCGATCGCTTCATACCCGTAATTCATGTGAAATTTTTAGTGATTGAGTATCTTGCTATGGTAATTATAGGTAGAGGCGGCAAGAAGCGCTTCTATCTTCTTGATCACTGATTTGAGCAATGAACAGTTAGAGACGAAATTACAACTGTGTTAAATGGCAAAACTCCGCTTGGGAAATATCTACAACGCATTTTAATTATTGCTGTTGCGATTTATCTTGTCTTTAGATTACGGCAGACAGTGCAATTATTGCTAACTAGCTTGTTTTTAGCAGGTGCAATTACGCCTATTATCGAGCAAATGACCAATTTTCGGATTAAGGTCAAGCAATGGGAAATTGGCTTAAATCGGATCTGGGCGGTGTCCCTGCTCTATTTATTTTTGTTGATCGTGATAGTTTTGGCGATCGCTCCTGCCCCGCAAATCATTCAGGAATTGGGACAATTTTTTATTAAGTTGCCAAATCTCCTAGAGCAGATCCAGCCCCCGAAAAGCGGTATTGCCAATTTTAGCCAAGACCAGCTCAATCACATTTTGCAAACCCAACCCTTAATCGATCAAGCTCAAAATTTTGGCAAGGATATTGTCAGTCAAACCTTTGTATTCACCTTGCAAGTTGTCAATGCGATCGGTGTTGGCGTTTTAAGTATGTTGCTTGCGGCCTACATGGTGGTTCATTCAGATAGCTTGCTAAGAAGGTGCTTACGTCCCTTTTCTAAACAGATTCGCCAAGAGGTCGAAATTCTCATTCCCCCGATTACCAGATGTTTGGGAGCCTATGTGGTGGGTAGGGTTGGTACTTCTAGTTTGTTAGGGTTTTGCACCTATCTAACCCTATCGATTTGTGGAATTCCTTACGCAGGAGCCTTGGGACTATTGGTGGCGATCGCCAATCTCGTTCCCTATATCGGTGGCTTAATGGCTCTTGCCGCCATCTTTATCGCGGCGTGGGGAGTTGACTTTAATCGAGGGGCGATCGCCCTATTTATTTGCTTTGCATTACAACAAATCGAGGCTTTTATCTTGCAACCTTGGCTAGTTGCGCCCTATTTAAACCTCGATCCCTTTGAGCTTTTACTTTCCATTATTGTGGGAGCCGAGCTTTTTGGTGTTGTGGGCGCAATTATCGCTCCGCCGATCGCAGGTACGAGCCGTATTCTTTTTAAGCACTTTGCCGTTAGTACCACCAATAACGATAACGAATAATACCAATTCCCAAAAGTGTGGCTACACTTTTGGGAATTGAAAACCAAACCCAGTAAGGGTTTTAAAAACACAAAATGGCTACGCCATTTTGTGTTTTGTTATAACACCAAGGCTCAAAATGGCGTAGCCATTTTGAGCCTTGAAAACCCTTACTACAAATTGGAATAAAAGGGCGATTTGCGCCCCTTTATTCCAATTTAGTAGACCTGAATCCATTCATGGATTTCGTAATCTGTCCAAATACCGTTTTGCCAATAGGGATCGGACTCGACTAATTTTTTTGCCGCCGCCACATCGGGAGCGACGTATATGGCGAATACTTTGGTCACGTCCTGCGTAGGACCAACCGTGAGCAAGGTTCCCGTCTCATGCAAAGCTTTGAGGTTGTCAAGATGGGCTTGGCGAAAGGGCGCACGCTTTTCAAGAACGTTTTCGCAGTAGCTGCCCCACATAACAAATTTTTTTAGTTCGGTACTCAATTTCCTAGCGATCCCCAATATAGTAACTATTTCTGAATCAGTAATACCAATTCACGAAAATGTGACAACACTTTTGTGAATTAAAAACCAAACCCAGTAAGGGTTTTTAAAACATAAAATGGCGTAGCCATTTTGTGTTTTGGTATAATTTGGCTTAATTAAATATAAAACCCTAAAACCTGCGGCGCAAGCTGCGCTTGCGTCGCAGGTTTTAGCTCTAGATTCTAATTATGCTGAGGTACTTAATCCTAATTAAATCCTCAATAAATAAGAGCGTACATTGCACGCTCTTATTTATTGAGGATTAATTAAGATTAATATTTATTTTAATTAAAAAACAACCGATCTACGATCAAAGCAACAGTAGTAGCAAAAATAGTTACTCCAAACGCAACAATGATATTTTGTCCTTGACTAACACTGAAACATGCTACCGCTCCAGCTCCCAAACCTGCGGTAACTGCCGCAACTACAGGATCTTTAGCTGATTTATTGTACATTTTAAAACCACCGAACTATAACGAATAAAAATTTTTAATGCTTAATAATTGCTAGCCTAACAGTAGCGACTCAAAAGCATTGACAGTTCTCAATAATTCTTCTTGCTCGCCAAGATTTTCTTAATATTCGGTTACAAAATTAGATGCAAATCTAGTTGCAAGTTTCATTACTATTCATTACCAATAAGCGCAGCGATCGCTAAAGTTTGCCTCAGGACATAAAGCCTCCAAACATGAGTGGCGTTGCTCAGCAACGCCACTCATATTTGGGGCTTTGGTTTTCTTAACTAACTCTCAGCATAATTAAAATCCAGAGCTAAAAGCTGCGGCGCACGCGCAGCGTACGCATCAGGTTTTAGGGTTTTATATTTAATTGCGCCTAGATATAGCAGTAGCCAGTTATGTTAGGACAAAAACAAAACCCAGAAGAGTGTTGCGGCGCGAAGCGCCGCAACACTCTTCTGGGTTTTATGTCTTAACCTATTTGGCTATAGCTATACCTATAAATTTAGATTGAAAAAGCAGATCAAGAAGCCCTCATCGTCTTTAGGGCTTTTTCACTATCCGTAGATAGATATCGCGATCGCCACCATCGCCTACCAAAAGATGTCACCAAATATCTGATAGATTTATATATGTTTACAAAGTCAATTTAATAAAAAATTTTATGAGCTTACTGATCGTTGGCGCGACAGGTACACTAGGTCGTCAAATCACCCGTCACGCAATAGATCGGGGGCTAAAAGTCAAATGTCTTGTCCGCTATCCTAAAAAAGCAGGATTTCTTAGAGAATGGGGAGCCGATTTGGTTGTCGGGAATCTTACTAATCCCGAAAGCCTAGATGACGCATTAGAAGGGGTCACTGAAATTATTGATGCCGCCACTACCCGCGCCACTGGCTCCTTGAGAATTAAAGATGTCGATTGGTTAGGCAAGGTTGCCCTAATTCAAGCCGCCGAACGCGCTAAGATCCAGCGTTTTGTCTTTTTCTCCATTCTGAATGCTGAGAAATATCCCAATGTTCCGTTGATGGACATTAAATACTGCACCGAAAAATTTCTTGCCTCCACCGATCTCAACTACACCATCCTCAAACCCTGCGGGTTTTACCAAAACTTGATTGGGGAATATGCGATCCCCATCCTCGAAAATCAAACGATCTGGATTGGCGGTGAAGCATCCCCGATCGCCTACATGAATACCCAAGATATCGCCAAGTTTGCAGTTCGTGCGCTCACGGTTAAGGAAACTGAGCGTAAGTCCTTTGCGATCGCAGGGCCCAAAGCATGGCAGCCAAGCGAAATTATCAAACTCTGCGAAAGAATGTCAGGACGAACCCGCCGCACCGCCAATATGCCCCTTGGCTTACTCCGTTTTGCCCGCAAAGTTGCCCTAGGTTTTGAATGGGGTTGGAGTTTTGCAGAACGCATGACCTATGCCGAAGTTCTTGCCAGTGGGATTCCCCTTGACGCGGATATGGCGGAAACTTACAAAACTTTCGATCTTCAAGAAGAAGATATGACCACGTTGGAATCCTATATGCAGGAATACTTCAGCCGCATTCTTAAAAAGCTGAAGGAGCTAGATTATAAGGAACCCAAAATTAAAGCTCCGTTCTAAGTAGCTAGGCAATTAAAAACCAAAACCAGAGAGCATACCGCCCACGCAGCGGGCGGTATGCTCTTCTGGGTTTTAAGTTTACTTATTCCTAGCTACTTAAAAGTCTATCTAGATAGACTCTAGATAGACTATGTATGAAGCGCTGCCTAGCCCCTTGAATTTTGTTGCTATATTTAGAACAGACTAAAAAGAACAGACTAAACACTCTCTCCTAAGTGGTAACTCCAGTTAATCCCTAACTCCAATAATTAAATCTAATAATTAAATCTAATATTTCAAAATTATGAGCAAATCACCATTAGACGCTTTCTTTATTGGTAGAGCCACTGCTGAGGCTGTGATCGATCGCATCGAAGACACTGTGACCGATGCTCTCAGTGCCTTCGGCAAATTTGATGCCGAACAGCGCGAACATCTGCGTACTTTCGTTGAAGCAATTTTAGAGAAAGCAGATCGGCAAAAGGGAGCCGTCACGCAGGATGATGGCGATATCGCCCCTGACGAGTTGCAGGAAACTATTGACAACCTCCGTGCCGAAATCGCACAACTAAAGTCTGAATTGCAGCAATATCGACATCAGTAAACTAACGTGAGTTCGGGATAATTTGAAATGGGCTTTGAGAAAGGGTTTACTACGCAAACCCTTTCTCAAAGTCCCAAAGTAAAAGCCTTGCTACGCAAGGCTTTTACTTTGGGGCTTTGAAAATTTGCTAGCTTAACCCGAACTGACGTTATATAGCTGTCGCCTGTACTAGGATATAAACCCCAAGAATTGACTGGCGGCGCGAAGCGCCGCCAGTCAATTCTTGGGGTTTGATTTGTCCTAAGTCAAGTGACTGTAGCTATAGTACGATTTATACCAATTCACGAACGTGTGACAACACTTTTGTGAATTAAACTTTGTGAATTAAACACCAAACCCAGTAAGGGTTTGAGATTCCCAAAATGGCAACGCCATTTTGGGAATTGGTATTAGCGGTCTATTAGCGTGATGTGGGTAGAGAAGGCGATGCTTTAGGCATAGGTATAGTTCTTATCGGTGTATTTGTAGGCGAAACAGTAGGTAATGGATTGGGTGAAGTATTAGGATTGGGGGAGGTATTGGGTGTAGTCGTAGCCGCTGGCTTATCTGGTTGAGCCTCTACTCTTTTCTTTTCACCTAAAATACTAGGAGTCCCATCGTCAAATACCCCTGCAATGCAAGCAATCATCAAGGTTGCCAATGTACCCACAAATAAAGCCTTCCAACCTAAATCGGAAATATCACGACGACGGGAAGGGATTAAGGAGATCGTGCCACCCACGAAAATCCCTACAGATGCCAAATGGGCAAAACCAGATAGGGCGTAGCTCACAATGATCACAGTGCGATCGCTAATTAACCCATCCTTAGAAGCCTGAGCCAAAGCCTGATAGGGAGGAATTGCCGTCTCAAACAACCTTCTACCAATAATTACCGAAGCCGTCCAAGAATCATCCAAAGAAACCCCTGTTAGCAAAGTTAACGGATAAAACAAAGCTCCTTGGATATTTGGTAAATTAACCACCTTGAAAATGTCGCTAAAATTCGCAAGCTGCGCAAAAATTTGATTGATCAGATCGACTAGACCCACGATTAAAATCAAAATTGCTGCGATCGAAGCAGCCATTTTTAACCCATCCAAGGCTCCAATAATCGTGGCATCCATTGGACTCATCCGCTTCATCGTCTCGCCACCTGCATTTTCCAGCTCGTCATCTTTAGGCTTTGCCGACTTGTCTTCCTTGGGAATACCGCCCATGGTGACAGGGACTGATGTCTCAGGAACAAGGATTTTGGAAAGCACAAAGCAGGCGGGGATCGCAATAATCGAAGCCGAAACTAAATGCCCAAGAATATTAGGGAAAACTGGCTTTAAAAAACTTGTATAGATTGCCAAGGTCGAAGAGGCGGCCGTCCCAAAACAGCAAGCCAAAATCGCACATAGTTCGCTACGAGTCATCCTCGGCAAATAGGGCTTAACCACGATCGCCGCCTCAATACCCACAAAGATATTTGCCGCACCGCTCAAAGCCTCTGCCCCACTCAAGCGCATCGTCCAGAAAAACAACTTAGCAAATACATTAACTACGATCTGGATAACGCCAAGGTTTTCGAGCAAAGCCATAAATCCCGAAAAGAAAATTACCGCAGGCAAAGCCCGAAAGGCAAATACATAGGCTAAACGATTTGTCGTGCAGTACTTTGCCGCCGCATTTGCGGCAGTTGTCAGATCATCTAGTAAAACCTGTCCAGGAGGGCAAGTCCCATCAGGCTTGATCGGCAACAGGGCATAGGGTTCTTGCCCAGTTGGCGGTACCAACAAGCGCCCAAACACAAATCTTGCCCCTGCATCAGCCGAATCAAACAAAGCATTCAGCAGATCGCTAAATTTTTGTAAGCCCTCTCTCGTCTGAGGTTGCTGAAACACAAAATAGCCCAGCACTAACTGCAAGCCAATTCCCCAAAGAATGACCCGCCAAGGAATGACTCGGCGATCCTCAGAAAAGATCCAAGCCACAAAGCACAAGCCAAAAATGCCAAAGAAAGAAACAAAATTCAAGTAGGTCATGGGCGTTTGAGGATGAGATTCAACATAGAAAACCAGAAGGACAACCAAAAGGACAACCAAGAATAACCGAATCGAACAAGCAATCCCAAAGCAAATTAAAACAAATTAAAAAGTAAATTGCCAAAACAGTTGCAAAATTCGATCAAAATGTTACGATGATAAATGCTTTAAACCATGTCATTTCGCTAAAGGAATAAACTGTGGCAAACATCAAGTCCGCAAAAAAGCGCATTCAGATCGCTGAGCGTAACCGTCTGCATAATAAATCATATAAGTCAGCCGTCAAGACTTTAATGAAGAGCTATTTAGAAGCAGTTGAAGCCTATAAGGCTAATCCTACTCCTGAGGCGCTAGAAGCAGTTAATGCTAAACAGTCCTTGGCCTATAGCAAGATCGATCGCGCAGTCAAATGTGGAGTATTACACAACAACACAGGTGCGCGTCGCAAATCCAAGCTAGCGGTAGCTCTTAAAAAAGTTACTGTGAATAAATAAGCCTCAATACAAGTACTTTGCCATATAGGTGCTTTACAATCATTAGCGGTCAAAAGTTCTGAAAAATCAAGGGGAAATGTATTACGCTTTGTATTACGAATTACCAAGGATCTTCTTCAAACTTGCTACAATTGATCCGATAATGGTTCGAGATCGATCAAATTTGGATTGCGGTTTCACAACATTTTGTTAATCTTTCGTTGATTTTTAATAATTTGTTCGTGATCTCCTTGTTCGGGCAGGTTGTAGAATAATCGCTTTTCCCTACAGCTATCGTCTGCGATCTTGAGATCTTCTCAGCCTGTCCTGTTCAATTAAAATCACCCTAAGCTCATGTCTGATACAGACAAAGATAGATTCTTGAATCCTATGTTTGGTTACAGGGGCGAATTTACTCCTGAAAATTTGGCTTTTAATGCTAATTTACAAGAGTTTGCTAATCGTATTTCACTTATATGTGCTTTAGAAACAGGTGGTAAAATTCCACCGATGGAAGCTTACAAACAAATTAAGGATCTCTGGGCAGAACTAGATCGATCGAGAAAAAATCTTTTGTCTGATGATTGATCGCATAGCTGAATCAAAACTCAGTCAATATTCAAGTCGATATCAAGTCGATCCCAGTTCGACACCAATTTCAATACCATCAACGCTCATCAACCTAACCCATAGATATAAATCTCGAAAAGATTGTTTACAATCTTTAACATAGGTTTATACTAGATATACTAGAAATAATTAATTTCATTTTGCTGATTTCTCCCATTGCATGACTATCCAAAGCAATCTAATCTTTGGAAGCTGAGGTTTTCATAGAAAAGCTCTTTTTAAACCGCTTAAAATTTAGGGCAGAGATGTCCTTCGGCTTTGTTAGTGATTGTTTATCCCGTGCGATTGGCAGAATAGGCGAACTGTTCTTAGAACAAATTTGCTGCAAATCTTAGGATCATCCATGCCCTCATCTTTTCTTTCTCTCGGTATTTCAGAAGCTCGAGTTGCTAAGCTCGAATCCATTGGCTTTACAGAGCCTACAGCTATTCAAGAACAAGCAATTCCACAATTGCTCGCTGGTGCAGATGTACTCGGTCAAGCCCAAACTGGCACTGGTAAAACTGCTGCCTTCGCTTTACCAATTTTAGAGCGTTTGGATCTCAACAGCGATTCTCTTCAAGCGCTAATTTTGACTCCAACTCGTGAATTGGCGATTCAAGTCGGTCAAGCTCTCCGCAGTTTTAATACCAAACCTGGTGCGAAGATTCTCACCGTATATGGTGGATCGGCGATCGATCGCCAAATGATCCAATTGGAGCGTGGCGTTCATGTTGTCGTCGGTACTCCAGGACGTGTCATCGATTTGATGGAACGCGGTAAGCTAAAGCTGGAGAATCTCGCATGGTTCGTTTTAGACGAAGCCGATGAAATGCTTAACATGGGATTCATCCAAGATGTAGAAAGGATTCTGGTCACAACTCCTTCTACTAAACAAAGCACCTTCTTCTCGGCAACCATGCCTCCTGCGGTCAAGCGTTTAGTGAAGAACTTCTTGAAGTCTCCTGTAACTGTCAAGGTTGAGACTCAAGATTCCACACCTACCCGCATCGACCAACAGATTTATCTGGTTCCCTATCACCTGACCAAAGAGGAAGCCCTATTGCCCGTTTTGGAGTATGAAGCTCCTACTTCGGCGATTATTTTTGTCCGCACCAAGGACTCGGCAAGCAGATTGACTGAAATTCTGCAATCCTCTGGACATAGTGTCGATGAATATCACGGCAACCTTTCTCAATCTCAACGTGAAAATCTACTGCGTCGTTTCCGCAATCAACAGGTGCGTTGGGTAGTCGCTACCGATATTGCGGCGCGTGGTTTGGATATCGATGGTTTAACCCATGTGTTTAACCTTGATATTCCCGACGATCCCGAACGCTATGTTCACCGTATTGGACGCACTGGTCGTGCTGGTAAAAAGGGTGTGGCGATTACCTTGATTTCTGGTAAAGAACGCTACAAGCTTCGTCAATTGGAACAGCAGGTCGGTATGCCCTTGCCTCCTTTGCCCTTGCCTAGTGTGGCTCAGATTCAAGAGCGTCGCATTGGCAGATTTACCGAGCAAATTCTGCAAGCCTTAACAGGCGAAAGATTGGCTTCCTTCTTGCCCCTAGTGTCGCAGTTGGTAGAAGATTACGATCCTCAAGCGATCGCTGCGGCTGCTCTGCAATTAGCCTATACCCAGTTGCAATCCGAAAAAGCGGAACAAGCTGCATTACAGGTTTTGGCAAAACAACCCCATACTCCTTCAGGTCGTGACCGTGGTGGCGATCGCGATGGCGGTTCCTACAGTGGTAGACCTATCAAACGCGGTCAAAGTGGTGGTCGTTCCGATGGCGGTGGTCGTTCTGGCGGCGGTCGTGATGGCGGTGGTCGTGATGGCGGCTATGATTCGCGTCGTCCTTCTCGCGATCGCGATCGTTCCTCGGCTCCTGTTAAATACTAAGTTAGATATTACGCCTAGCTAGTTATACCAACTCACTGAAGTATTGGCTCACTTCAGTGAGTTAAAAACCAAACCCAGTAAGGGTTTTCAAAGCTGAAAATGGCGTAGCCATTTTCAGCTTTGGTATAATTCACCCGATCGCAAGATATCGCCGAGCTAGTACTTAAGAGATAATCGTAAATAAGTAATCGCAGCCCAAGTTATTTGAAGGAAGTTTCGTTAAGCGAAATTTTCTTGAATGACTTGGGCTAACTATTTTAATGGTCATATCTGAGATCATGCAGTCCTTAACAACCTTTTCGAGCCTTGATAATAACCTTCGCAAAAATCTGACTGCGATTTTTTTGGCAGGGCTGTTCTTTTGGTCGAGTATGGCTTCCCAGTTGCCAACTTTACCTCTCTACGTCCGCACCTTAACGCAGTCCTTCGATC
This sequence comes from Pseudanabaena sp. UWO310, assembly GCF_006861605.1. NCBI lineage: Bacteria > Bacillati > Cyanobacteriota > Cyanophyceae > Pseudanabaenales > Pseudanabaenaceae > Pseudanabaena > Pseudanabaena sp. UWO310. The sequence continues at coordinate 10,750 of NZ_SELU01000016.1, forward strand.
AAATTGGGATCGTCATGGGTTCCTTTGCGATCGGTCTGCTTGTCTGTCGTTCTTATCTTGGCAGACTCTCCGATCGCAAGGGCAGACGTTATACGATGAGAATTGGATTGATTGTTGCGGCTATAGTGCCCCTATGCTATGCCGCATTACCATCAATTCCTTTGTTAATGTTCTTTCGCGCCGTACATGGCATTAGTATTGCTGCCTTTGCCGCTAGCTATAGTGCTTTAGTTTCCGATCTCGCGCCAATTGAGAAACGCGGAGAAATTATTGGTTATATGAGCTTGGTCAACCCCTTAGGTTTGGCGTTTGGCCCTGCAATTGGTGGTTTGATGTATGAAGCATGGGGATATCAACTTCTATTTATATCGGCATCACTCCTAGCGATCGCAGGGCTGCTATTAACCACTCAAATTGAGACAGAAGGAGATATTGGTAATCGTCAAGCGGGAGCAGCTAATACGGCGAAACCAGATTTTTGGGAGACATTCCTTAATCCCCGCGTCAGAGTTCCTTCGACCATCCTCTTACTCGTAGGATTTGCTTTTGGAACCCTTAGTGCTTTTATGCCTCTTTTGATGCAACAAAAACATGTTCCTTTAAATGCTGGCTTGTTCTATATGGCGGCGGCACTTTCAGGATTTATCATTAGGTTTCCCGTGGGAAGATTAAGTGACGAATGGGGACGGGGTATTTTTATCTCCATCGGAATCTTCTTTTATGCCGCCTCTATGGGGATCATCTATTTTGCGAACCATGACTACGAGTTTCTGCTATCTGGCATTGCCGAGGGAATTGGTTCGGGAATTGTTATTCCTGCGATCGTGTCTTTACTTGCCGATCGCACAGTTCCGCAGGAACGGGGATATGTATTTGGGATGACATGGATCGGCTTCGATCTGGGGATCGCTTTGGCAGGACCGATTATGGGTAAGCTGATTGCCTTTGTGGGGATTGCGAATATCTTTGCGATCGCCACAGGACTTTGTGTCATGGGCATGGCTATTTTCAGTACCCAATCTAACAAGACGTTGTCCGATTCCTTTAAATTTGCGATTGGTAAAACAAGCGATCGCTACGCTGTGAAGTCTTCTCAGATTCGCATTTAGGATAACGTCAGTTCGGGTTAAGCTAGCAAATTTTAAAAGCCCAAAAGTAAAAGTCTTGCTACGCAAGGCTTTTACTTTTGGGCTTTGAGAGAGGGTTTGCGTAGCAAACCCTTTCTCAAAGCCCGTTTCAAAATTCAAAAAAGCAAATATGAGTGGCGGCACTTAGTGCCGCCACTCATATTTGCTTTTTATTTTGTCTCTGACAAGGCAAGCGCTCTAGGTATATAAAGTGACATCGAACCGACAATCGGAATTGCTGACGGGCAACTTTCGGTTTTATACCAAACAGGTTTACCCCACATTAAACCTTCACTGGCGGGGCTTTGCGGAATTGTGCAGTTCATTTCCGTATCGTGAAGTCTAAACGCCGCCATGTTTTGGGGCAGTCCTTGTCTAACTACATCGATATAGCGATCGCGATAGATGCCCTGAATAATATTGCGGTTGTATAGGCTTGCCGAAGTGCCGACATTGAGATTGTATTTCTCAATCATCCAACTGGGAATATAATAAGCATGAGACTCTCCAGTAGTATTTTTGAAGGTAATAATATTGCCAGAAATTTTTTCGATGACTTGAGGAGTACTATTGTCAAGATACTCACCCATGGTTTGCGTTTGGGCTGCGGTCTCCGATGCCATCAATACGATCGCGATCGGAATTGCACCGAGGAGAAATCTTAAAATAAATTTTGGCATAGTCTTTGAAACTCCGAATTTTTGATGCGATTTTGGTGCTGCTTCCTTACGATTGCATTATCGCGATTGAGCTGATGCGTGAGTTGCTTGACTACTGTACAAAACTTATCCTCTGCCTTGATTTCTTCATTTTTTGGGGTAGTGCTAAAAAAGGAAAGGATGGTCGGCGCTTTGCGCCGCCTATCCTTTCCTTTTTAAAAGCATATGTATGGGCAAAATGATTGGTACTTGCATTCGGTGGAGAAGGAACAATTAATATTAGGGTTTTTAATCTTTCTTAAATAGCATGATCAGAGCGATCGCTATATCATATCTACAAGGATCTAGGCGCACTTAAATATAAAATCCCAAAACCTATGGCTCATGTATGGCTTGCGCCACAGGTTTTTAATCTGGATTTTAATTATGCCTAAATCCTTAAGTAGTTAGGCATAATTAAAAAACAAAACCAGAGAGCGTACCGCCCGCGTAGCGGGCGGTACGCTCTTCTAGGTTTTAAGTCTAATTATCGCGCCATCAAGCAACAATTACGGGACTAATGCTAACAACCTAGAGAGGCTTTTATGTCCATATCCAACTCAGAACTACCTCGTAAGGCAGGACGAGCCGAGCAAGCTGGAGTAATTCTGGCTACAGCTAAAGTCGCAGGCAATCTTGCCCTTGCATCTAGCGTTACGATCGCTTTACTCGTAGGGATCGTATTTTCTTTAGTTGCGGCCACTATTTTTATCGTCGATAGTTCCAATCCCGTTCTCGGATTTGGCATTGCCGCGCTCTTTACCATTGCATTCAATGCGATCGTATTCTTTATATCGCCTTGGATTATGGATTTAGTTCAGGGCTGGCTTTATCATACACGTTGGGTAAAGATTGAAGAAATCGAACGACTCAGCCCTGAATCGGCGCATACAATTCAGCGCATTTGCAGTCTTAAAAAGATTAAACAGCCACGTATTGGCATTATCGATGACAATAATCCCACCGCCTTTACCTATGGAGCCTTGCCAGATAGCGCTCGGATCGTGGTCAGTGCGGGTTTATTTAAATATCTCGATGATGACGAAGCGGCAACGGTTTATGCCCACGAGCTAGGGCATATCGTTCATTGGGATTTTGCCGTGATGACTGTAGCTTCTACCTTAGTCCAAATTACCTATCTGCTCTATATCACCATTCGTGAGATCGGCAAAAAAGTAAATGATGAACGGGCTGAAAATGCAGCGGCGATCGCTGCTTTTATTGCCTATGTTTTCTATATTGTGGGAACCTATCTATTACTTTATCTATCGCGCACTAGAGAATACTTTGCCGATTGCTTTGCCGCCGAACAAACGGGCAATCCCAATGCTCTATCGCGGGCTCTGGTTAAAATTGCCTATGGTATTATTCAAGAAACAGAGAAATCAAAGGAACCCAGCCGTTTAATGCAGGGTACTCGTGCGATCGGTATTTACGATGCCAAAGCCGCCGCAACCACAGGTACGGCTTACCAAATTACTTCCTCTCCTGAAAAGATCGGTCGTCTATTTCTCTGGGATCTCTTTAATCCTTGGGGTTGGTGGATGGAATTAAATTCCACTCATCCTCTGACGGGCAAACGGGTTCGTGCCCTCAGTAACTACGCCGAGCAACTAGGCTTAGAAATGGAATTTGACATGGGGCGCGTGGCTGCTGAGGGTAAGCTGCTCGACAAAAAACGCCTTTACGGTACGTTCTATCAAGATGTTCTACTCTATGGTGCAGAATTTATCGCGATTGTAATCGGTTTAGCGATCGGAGCATTTCTCTTTGGGCGCGGATTGGGAGGAGTGCAAGCATTTTTTGCCCTTCCTTTAGTTCTATTGGGTGGGGTAATGCTATTTAAGCGATCGATTATGTACCCCAGTTCTCAAAATGCACCAGCTAGCGATGTGATTACCCTCATGTCTGATGCCTATGCCAGTCCTCTACGCGGTCAACCCGTACAATTGGAAGGAACCTTGATTGGTCGTGGCGATGCGGGCTACATATTTGGTTCCGATATCATGTTACAAGATAAATCGGGACTAATGTATTTGCTCTATGCTTCCCGTTGGGGACCCTTGGGCAATTTCTTCTTTGGCATGAAGCGCGTACAAGGCTTAATTGGTTCTGAGACCAAGGTAAAAGGATGGTTCCGTCGTGGTGTTGCTTCTTGGATGGATTTAGAGCTTCTATCTACAGCTAATGGTAACAAAGTTTCCAGTCATCCCGCTTTTTGGGGACTATTATGGTCAATCGTCTTTTTGGCGGTAGGCACATTACTATTTTTTGCAAAATAGTTCTTATACCAAATCACAAAATGGCGTAGCCATTTTGTGATTTGGTATAAAAGCCAAGAAGAGAAGGTTGGCGCGAAGCGCCAACCTTCTCTTCTTGGCTTTTGATTTTGTCCTAACGCGAGTGGCGATAGATATATAATATTGGGCTGCTTAATCCTTGCCGCTAGAAAACCCCCTTACGTAATTGCTCCGAGATAAACTCGCTAGCCCTTGCGGTGATTGCCATTTCGGTCAAAGTAGGGCTTTGCCAACCAGAGGAAGTCCAGCAGGCTCCATCGGTAACAAAGAGATTGGGAGATTCCCATAACTGATTATGTTCGTTCACTACTGAATTAGTGGGCGAAGTTCCCATTCTCGCACCCCCAACTTCATGGATGTAATAACCTGGAGGAGCCGAAAAAGCCATCATCTCTTCCATGCGACTGACAAATTCCGAAAAGACGGGAACATGAAAGATATCCGTTAACTGCATACTTTTACCTCCAGCGATCTTGATGATTTCATCAATCTGTCTATGCATATGGTCGAGCATTAAATGTTCGTTGTCTGACCAAGCACATTCAATATGAGGCACGGGAATGCCCCAAGCATCAACTACATCAGGATTCAGTTCGATCTGGTTGCGATAGCGTGGCAAGACCTCGCCATGGGCGATCATGAAGCCAATGGAGCCATCGCCAACCTTACGCAAAACGTTTGGTAAATCAAAACGTTGTACGCCGCCCCAAATGCCATAGCCCCGTAAAAATTTCTCTTGCTGCGATGCCAAATTACTGAAGCAAGGGATGAAGAAGCTATCGCATCCCGATAGATCGAAGGGTTTGGGAGTCTGTTTGATATGGGGGAGTAAAAAGAAGGTGGAAGTGGAAACGTGATCCATGAGGTAATGTCCTAACATTCCTGAGGGATTAGTTAGACCAGCGGGTTGATACTGCTCCGTAGAATGCAAAAGAATCCGCACCGACTCAATGGTGGAAGCGCATAAAATCACCGTTCTTGCGAAGGCTTCATGGGCTTGCTTCGTTTGGCGATTGATAAATACTACCCCACGAGCTTTACGGCTATTGGGATCGAAGATCGCATGGCTGACCACAGCATCCGATCGCAAAGTCACATTTCCCGTCGCGATCGCCGCTTTGAGAGAGGAACCCAAACTGGAATACATCGGCCAAGGCTGGGATGGCGTAGGGCGGTGTAAACCAAACCCCCGTGAAGGGATGAGCCGACGGTCAGACCATTTTTTTTCTACGATTTCTTGTAGATACTGTTCGGCAGGTGTGAGGGGCAAAGTGGGTTGATATTCCCCATCGGGAAGTTGGTCGAGCCCCTCTTGGCTGCCGCGCACCTGAAAGAATTTTTCTAATTTGCTGTAGTAGGGTGCAAGATCGGCATAGGCGATCGGCCAATCCTGATCGTATCCGTCGCGACTTGCGGCTTTAAATTCGTAGTCGGATAGTCGGAGGGTAATGCCACCCCAAGTAAGACTTTTGCCACCGACCTGACGACCGCGAATCCAGTAAAAGGGTTTCTCTGGTGGCGTGGTGTAGGGATTATCCTTTTCATCAATGAATAGATCGGGGTTAGCTTTCCAATAACCAGGATGCATTGATTGATAGGACTGGCGTTTTGCGATCGCAAGGTTATAAAAACGCTTTGCCATATCCTTGACATTATTGCCTAACTCGTTAGGCGCGGGAGTTCGACCAGCTTCTAAGACAAGGACTTTTAAACCCCTTTCGCTCAATTCTTTTGCCGCAACTCCGCCATTGGCTCCAGAGCCAACTACGATCGCATCATAAACTTCTGTAGAAGGATGGGGACTCATGTTATTTCTTGACAGACCTTTTGCTTAGAAACAGCTATATATTGATATATTGACGGAAAATGATCCCCAAAAATGAGCTAATCGGGATTTTCCTTGCATCCCCAAAAATAGACTTTACAACTTTGGCTTAGATTTGCTAAGCTAGATACCCGTCGCCTAAATTAAAATGCGCCAAACTACAGCATAATTAAGAACAATACTTTGCTACCTAAATAAGCATGACTCAAATAATCGTTGGTGAAAATGAAGGGATTGAATCGGCTCTACGTCGATTTAAGAAAAAAATCCAAAAAGCTGGCTTACTAGCAGATATTCGTCGCTGTCAGTATCACGAAACCGCAGGCGAAAAACGTAAGCGTAAGGCTGAAAATGCCAAACGTCGCGGTCGTTTCCGTCGTCGTGATGTCTAATATAGAAACAGATATAAAAAGGGCTGTGCATTGCACAGCCCTTTTTATATCTGGCTATAGCTATAGTCAGTAATGTTAGGACAAAAATCAAACCCAATAGAGAGTTGCGGCGCGAAGCGCCGCAACTCTCTATTGGGTTCTATTGGGTTTGATGTCCTGACTTAAGTGAATATAGCTATAAGTAGCTGAGCATAATTAACGTCAGTTCTAGTTAATAGCCAACACCTAATAACTTATGCTCGCGGCGAAACTGGCTCGGTAAGATAACTTCAGTACCATTTGCCCAGATTCCGAGGCGATCGCTCTGCGCTTTTTGTTCGATCGCTTCGTATTCTGAACAGTCCTTTTCTTGAAGGCGATCGTAATGGGCAAGTCCGAGGGACACCATCACTTTATTGGCATTTTGCCCACCCGCTAAGACCTCGCCATAGTAGCGTCCAAATTTATCTTTTTTAAAAACCTTGACAGCGATCTCTTCATCATCAAGGACATTTTGTAATACTTTACGCGCATGTTCGCCTTCTGCTTGCAATAGCTCAGGCGCATCGATACAGGCAAGATGCACTTTGGTTTTAATCCCGCGATCAATCAGCGTAATGTTGTCGCCATCAAATACCCTAACCGCAAACGATGTCGCCCATGCTGGTGGGATCGCGATCGCTAGACAGCCCAACAGACAAAATAAATTGATCAACAAATTGATCAACGCGATCGCCAACAATTTCTGAGATGGATAAATAAACTTAGCCAAGGACATGAAATAAATTAAAAGAATATCTTAGCTTTCTGGACTGGGGAAATGATTTAGGTAGCGGCGATCGCAAATTCACCGCGACATTTAGCCCGACCCTCGACAATCGCCAACTCATGCAGTGTAAATTCATCGCCTAGTTTATGTAATAACGTTTCGAGCAAAGCGCGAATTTCATCATCACTAGTAACGACAGGAGGCACATCGGTAGCGATCGCTTCTAGAAAAACAGGAGAGCGTAAACAACTCTGCAAATCTGCCGCCGACAGCTCAACATCCATAGTGACGCGGATCGGATCGAGCAGCCTTAACGTTTCCCCCTTGAGGATCTGCGCGATATTGAGATGGATCGCCTCGGCGCATAGGTCAATATTAGTAACCGCTAAGCCTTGATATTTTGCCCCTACCCCAATTACATTCGCTTTAGGAATGTCACCACTGAGGATCTGGCGACTTTTGCCAGCGATCGCAATTTCGATAGCTTCAATATGTTCGACCTGCGATCGTAACCATAGTTTAATGATAGGAATTAATACAGAGCTAACAACAGACATGAGTAGAGCCTTTTAGAGATAACCATTTTATTCCTAAAAATTAGGAATGAACCTTTTTGAGATCACGGCGGTCAAAACCTATAAGTTGATTACCAACGATATTGCCTTAATTATTGCTTTAATTATTGCCTCAATGAGTAATTATTGTCTCAGTGAGCCTCAATAAGTCCCAATAAATAAGTCCCAATAAATAAGTCCCGATAAGTCCCAATAAACGAGTCCCAACAAGTATAGTTGCTCTCATGGTCTTAGGAATAGCCGCTTTTCTCCGCCCATATTCCTTCTCTCTACGATGGTTGATAGTAGATGTTCAAAACGGTAATCACCAATATCGAAGAACCTAGTCTTAGCGATCCCGATCTAAGTATCGTGCAGGCTTGCTTGCAAGGCGATCCCCATGGTTTTAAAAAGCTCTATCAACGTCATCAGCAAAAGGTGCGCTCAACGCTATATCAGCTATGCGGTACGGATGGTTTAGATGATTTGGTACAGGATGTCTTTTTACGAGCATGGAAAGGACTACCGAAATTTCGTCAATCTTCGCAGTTTTCGACATGGCTCTATCGGATTGCCTTTAACGTTGCGAGCGATCGCCGCAAAGCTCTAGCCAAAATGCGATCGCGCAATATTAATGTGGAAGACGAGCAACTTGCTAATTTCGCCGATGAGGCGATCGCCCGTGATGGTGATTCGCAGCCGAACCTCACGCAAATGCATTATCAAGACCTAATGCAGCGCGGTTTAGCCAAGCTCAGTGAAGATCATCGCACCGTACTAGTACTGCACGATTTAGAAGAGTTACCTCAAAAAGATATTGCCGAAATTTTATCCATTCCTGTAGGCACGGTGAAATCAAGATTGTTTCATGCCCGCAGTGCCATCAAAAAGTTTTTAGAAGCGCAAGGAGTCGAGTTATGAAAAATAAATATACTCAGGAACCACAGGATTTTAGCGAAGATTTTGGTGGAGATGCCCCTAAAAATTCTCACGAATCCTCTTCGCACGACTCCTTAGTGTCTTTTCTCAAGCAGCACAAATCGATCGCGCCACCCCCTGCCCCCAACTTTGAGCAGCAGCTATTTGCGGAGATTAGTAAATATCCCCAACCTGCTGCCAAACCATTCAAAGCACGTTTGCGGCGTTGGCTTCCTTGGGCTTTGGCGATTCCCGTGGCGATCTCCACAGGGGTAGCTTTTAATTGGGCAACGAGTCGAACGCCCCAGTATCAAATTGCCAATGCGCCCAATATTACGCAAGGGAAACCCCAAGGGAAAACGATCGGTGAAGCCGACAGAGCGGAGATCGAGCAATCACTTATCTATAGTTGGGACGCTACTGACAATACTGCCACCCCAAGCTCGTCCACCTCAACAGAAAACCAAATTTTGTCGGAGCTATCGCCCCTTGAATATGAGTGATTTTGGCTATTTCTATTTATTGAAATATTGAAATGTTGAATTATTGAAAAATTTATCGAAAAATTGAAGATGCTATGTTCAAATCTATTTTAAGTTCCAAGATATTTCGCTATGTCGCCCTCACTGCTGCCGTGGTTGGGGCTAGCAGCATTTTTTTGAGTAGTAGCAATATTTTGCAATCGCAACCACAGGGGCAATCTCTCAGCCAATCCCAAGTTGCCAGCCAGCCCCAAGTAAAGTCGGATAGCAATCCTCAAACCCTAGCCGAAGAAAACCCATCACCAAAGCCAGACAACCATCCCAATCGCTCTGAAAGTGCCGATATGCCCTCAGGCAAAATTTTAAAGCAGTTAAATTTATCCCCCGAACAATTACAAAAACTTAAGGAGGTGCGCGATCGCGATCGCGATCGCATTCGCGATCTGTCCCAACAGTCGCGCCAAGCCAATCGCGAGCTGCGGGATTTGTTAGCTAGTAATGAAAGTAGCGCTGTAATTCGCCAGAAACATACGCAAGTTTTAAACCTTCAGCAGGAGCTACAAAAGCAACATTTTGAAAGAATGTTGGCTATGCGAGATATCTTGACCCCTCAACAGCGATCGCAACTCAATGAAATTATCCAAAAAAATCGTCCCGATCGTTCTCCCAATCGTCCCAAAGAGAGCATTAGAGATAACATCAGAGACAATATCAAAAATCGCATCGATAATCGTTTGGAAAATTTCCGCGATCGCCAAACCCTATGAAGCCGACCATGATCACCAAGAAAAAGCCCTGCTATGCAGGGCTTTTTCTGCGATCGATGCCAACACTTAACGAACGTGAGTTCGGGATAATTTGCAACAGGCTTGGAGTCTTCAAGCCCAAAAGTAAAAGCCTTGCTTAGCAAGGCTTTTACTTTTGAGCTTTTAAAATTTGCCAGCTTAACCCGAACTGACGTTAACGAAGAAATTAACGAAGAAATTGTTAAGTCCTCCTACCAAATCTAGAACTGCTCTTAATATAAGTCGTAACTATTATCAATACTTCTGTTGAGTTTTATCAAGATTCACGAAGAAAGCCTGAACCTCCTACACTTGCATGACTGATTCTTTATCTTCTTACAAAGCAGCACGAGCGGCTGAACATCTGACTAATAGTAATTCTGAAATTAACGTTGAAAGTAGCCCTGAAATTAGAAACCGAGTTATAGTCCTACTCCGTAGCATTGCTTTGGGAATTGCGATCGCCACTTGGATGGTGATGGCGATTGGCAGTGCTACTCGCGTGATGAATGCGGGATTGGCTTGCCCCGATTGGCCCCTGTGCTATGGATCGGTATTACCCGCCGAGCAGATGAACCTCCAAGTTTTTTTAGAATGGTTTCATCGTCTGGTTGCCTCCTCGGTCGGATTTGCCACCATTGTTCTGTTTGGTGCAAGCTGGTATTTTCGTAAATCGTTACCAAGTTGGTTACCTTGGGCGACTTCGGGTTCATTATCTCTGGTGGTTTTTCAGGGCATTTTGGGCGGATTGACCGTAACCCAATTATTAAGGTTTGATATCGTCACGGCTCACTTGGGCACGGGGTTATTATTTTTCTCTAGTTTGTTGGCGATCGCTTCTACCTTGAGCCAGCAATCAAGTTCGGCAAATCATCTCGGCTCTAAAAAAATTGCTTGGTTAGGGCTCTCGGCAGCAATTTTTGTGTACTTACAAAGTATTCTTGGGGCGTTAGTTGCTTCGCAATGGGCTCTGCATCAATGCTTTGCTACACAGGATATGTGTGTGGTTTTGAATGCCCATTTATTAGGTGTAATTCCTGCCAGTATTTCTAGCATTGCCGTTGTCGTGGTGACATGGCTTGCTAAGACAATCTCGCCTTGGCTACGGCGCATTTCCCTGCTTGTCGGTTTACTAGTACTTTCACAAGTAGCGATTGGCTATGCTACCTATAAACTCCATTTACAAGTCGAACCATTAACGATCGCCCACCAAGCGATCGGCTCAGCATTACTCGGAACCCTTGTTTGCTTTACTGTATTAGCATTTCGAGCTGCTAACCAAGATCCATCTCAAACCAAAGAACAGAATCAAGTGCAACCTGCGATTCGCTAACCGTAATCTGCAAAATATTTTAGGAGTTAAGCGTAATGCAAGAAACAGCGATCCCAGAAACTATATTTGCTGAGGCTGATCGATCGAATCAATCGGCTCGCGATTGGCGCAGTGTCATTCAAGATTACACAGAGTTAACCAAACCTCGCATTATTGTCCTATTACTAATTACTACCGCAGGGGCGATGTGGATTGCCTCTAAAGGTCAAGTTGATGGATTATTAATGTTGACTACGGTCTTGGGGGGAGCGATCGCCGCTGCTTCGGCAAATGCGATTAACTGTCTGTACGATCGCGATATTGATGCCAAAATGGAACGCACCAGTTGGCGACCAATTCCATCGGGGCGGATTAGCCCTTTGCAAGCACTCATCTTTGCGATCGCCTTGGCGATGATTTCCTTTACTTTGCTAGCGATCTGTGCCAACCTTCTTGCCGCTTGTTTGGCAATGTCGGGCATCGCTATCTATGTTGGTGTTTACACAATTTGGCTCAAGCGTTCCAGCACCCAAAACATTGTCATTGGTGGAGCCGCAGGGGCAATTCCTCCCCTTGTGGGCTGGGCGGCGGTAACGGGTGAATTGAGTTGGGCGGCATGGGTATTATTTGCGATTATTTTTGTGTGGACTCCTCCCCATTTCTGGGCTTTAGCCCTAATGATCCGCGATGAATATGCCAAGGTTGGCGTACCGATGCTGCCAGTAGTTAAGGGCGCGGAAGTAACTGCCAATCAGATTTTGGTCTATACATTGTTAATTATTCCCGTATCCTTATTGCTGGTTTATCCTTGCAATGTCATGGGGTTAGTCTATGGCTTTTCGGCGATCGCTTTAGGCGCAACTTTCATTTATAAGGCAACCCAGCTATTAAAAGAACCGAGCGATCGCAATATGGCCCGTTCTGTGTTCAAATATTCGATTCTCTATTTAGCTTTACTTTGCGTGGCGATGGGGATTGATAGTTTGCCCTTAGCCCATATCTCTAGCCAACAGGCGATCGCTTTATTAAAAATACCAAGTAGTCTTTAAGGCAAAAGCTCAAAATGGCTAAGCCATTTTGAGCTTTGGTATTATATAGCTGTCGCTAATTAAAACCCAAAAGAAGATTGGCGCACACTTCGTGCGAGCCAATCTTCTTTTGGGTTTTAATTGCGAGGATTGAAACTGACGGGACAATTAGGTTTATCCGCAGTTTCAGTACGGACAGGATCGGGCGGTAATAAAGCGACAATATGGGGCACGGGTCGTGGCTCGTACGCCATGACAGATTTACCTCGATAGGCAAGAGAAGCACTAGCTCCCGAATCCAGCATCACCACATCCTGTAAACCTGCCTTGGCTAAAATTTTGCCCAAGCCAACAGAATCGATCATTTCCATAGTTACGCCAATTACAGGTCTTCCCGAACGGTCAATTCCCCAAAATGCGCGATCGCGACTAGCATCAAACCCGTAAAGTCTACCAAAGGATTCGGCGGATTGAGGCTTACCATCACGCACGAGCCAACCAGCCGCAACAAAAGCATCGGTCACATCGGACATCTCCGATCGCACAGCCTCTAGGGAAGTATGCTTAGCGGCATTAAAGGGGATAAATTTGACGGAAGTCGGCCCGATCAAAACTAGAGGTCGCCCATTCAAAAGTGGGTTTTCCCCCTTATTACCAGTGTTGAAAATGCCTGAATTGCTGGAAAACTGACTCATAACGGGACCGATCATCGTATTTCCATCGATGCGCTCTAGGGAGAAAAAGCCGCCATCCACGGCGGCGATCGCATTAGGGGTCATAGCCATGATCTCGGCAACCTGAGCCCGTTTGTCCGCATGGGCGGTGACAGCTTTGCCCCCATACACCAAGGTGAGAGGCAACCCGTCAATGGTAACTTTACGTTTCTCCACTGGAGTAGTGAAATCAATAGAACCATTACTTACGTTTGGCAATAGCGCTACCTGATTTGAGGCTGTTCCCCCTGACGCTTGCTCGATCGCTTCGCTAAATCGCGATTGACCGAAACGCATAATCGAAAGTAAATCCTCCGATTCATTTGCCGATCGCTCTTGGCGCGGATCGAGACTCATGGAAAGCGCCGCCTTATAGCCCACATCCTTGACTTTATCCTTTGCCCGTTCGGTAAAGTCCCCTTCAGGGTAGGTAAAGTAATCGATGGTAATTCCTAATTCTTTTTCAAGTACTTTTTTGGATTCCAGTACTTCGCGATCGATCTCCGCATCGCTCAGATTTTTCATATTGAGATGATTTACGGTATGGGATGCCACGGTGATCAAGCCGCTTTTTTGCATTTCCCTGAGCTGATCCCATGTCGCCTTCGGCTTTTTCCCACCCGTCCCCACAAAACGGGTATGCACTGACCATACCGCAGGATAGTTATATTTCTTTAATAATGGGAATGCATATTTATATTGCCCCAAATAATTGTCATCAAAGGTAAGCAATACAGGCTTTTCTGGTAGTTGTCCCCCCGTACGCAGATAGCTTACCAGTCGATCCATGGTGATCGGGGTATAGCCTCCATCTTGCAACATCTGAAAATGTTTTTCGAGATCCTCAGGAGTCACATCCCAATCAACATCCTTTACCGACGTAATGTCGTGATACATGATGATCGGGATTTTTGCTCCACGGGCGCGATCGCTAATTTGGGGGAAAGGGGCAGGGGTAAAGCTGGCGATCAGATCGGCATTGAGGCTACCGCTCAAACTTGATAGGGTTGGCAAGGGATCATTAGCGATCGCATTGATCGCCCTTACCTGATATAGGGAAGCCGTCACCGACTCGAGAGCATTGTATTGACAAAAGGATGCCGAACCTTTAGCCGTTGCTCCTACGGAGGAGGATGTAGGCATATCATCAGCAACGGAACTAGGACGATAGCTCACAAGTCGCGAGGCGATTGCTGCGCCCATCCCAGTCCCGAGGGCAGCTAATCCCAGCACGATCCAAATCGTGTTCGTGCTGCTGCTACTTTTGCCTTTGCCCCTGCTCATAAAGATTTATAAATTTTTTGAATATTACTACGGCTTATTTAATCAGAGAGCCATCACGTACACAAGTACTTGTACCAAGTTAAGAAATGGCGTAGCCATTTCTTATAGCTACAGTCACTTGACCTAGGACGAATCAAAGAATTGATTGGCGGCGCGAAGCGCCGCCAATCAATTCTTGGGGTTTATGTCCTATTACATTTGGCGACAGCTATAACTTGAAAACTCTTACGAGGTTTAGTTTTTAATTCACAAAAGTGTTGTCACACTTTCGTGAATTGTTATTATAGGGATTTGCTAAGCCCAACCTACCATTTGATAAATAAATAATCCGATATATTCCTTAATGGCGTTGGTTGTATTTTTAAGAGCCTCCGCGCTAGGCAAAAGATCTAAAATTGAGGCCCAACCCTTATTGTTTTCATGCTGGACTACTAAAAAGTCTGTCGGTGCAGCAATGCATTCAAATCCAACTTTACGAAATATTTCCATCGATCGCGGCATATGCAGAGCCGAGGTTACTAATAAGATTTGATTGATTCCTCTTTTACTTAAGATCTGTTTTGTATTCACCGCATTCTCACGGGTATTCAAAGACTGCGACTCTTGGATGATGGCTTGACTCGGAACGCCCACAAATTCAGCGATCGCCGCCATATCTTCGGATTCGGGATTACCACCTTCGCCATACCATTCGGCTCGACCTCCTGTTACTACTAATAGGGGAGCATGACCCTGCTTATATAGCAACGAACCGTACAAAATCCGATCGCCCGCTTCATTAACTTCATACCAAGGTCGTGGGGATAGGCGCGGACGAGTACCACCACCCAAAACCACAATTGCTTCAACTTGTGGTAAGTTGCCTTTGGGCAAATATTGCCATTCTAGCGATCGCACTAACAACTGAGAGAGAAATTCATTACTGCCCAAGCATAAAACTGTTAAAGCAGTTCCGAGTAAAGTCGCAATTATCTTCTTTTTCGTGAATAGTTTGAAGGTTGCCTGGGAAGTGACGCTGTTCGCATTGCGCGATCGTTTATTTCGCCCTAAAAAAACTATTAAAGCAATCGATATTAAAAGAATCGATAAACCCAATGGGTAAAAAAACAGCGGCAAAAGTTTCGACAAAAAAAGTGACACAGCTTAAAACCATTTTTGTAAATATTACATAAAATAAAGGCTTCTTTAAAATCGTTTTATAGATACTACATATAAATAATACATAAAAATCCTCGGCTATGCTAATATTTGCAGACGTGGGATCAGGCAAAAGCTAGGATAAAAAATCACATCAAGAAGTGATCTAGATCAAAAGTATTTGTATAAATAAAATATGAAATAATTTAATTACTCTTAGGCAATTGGGTAAGTTGTTAGGTATATTTTGGGATTAATAACTTTATTAACAGTTATTAGCTATTGCTTAAATATGGTTGAGCTATGGCAACTTTATTCCATTTGCGATCAGACTATGCTTTAATAGCCGATAAGGGAATTAACGATACATCACAAGTGAGCCATTAAAAGATATTAAGAAGTTATTGCGCTTAATTTCTGAGATTCTGGGCTTCAATTAAAATAGCTGGCTTCGCTGGGAGATACTGGAAAATATCATTTTCAATATCTTTAATTAAGCTAAATAATTAAGCAACTGGCTTAAGTTAATATAATTAACCCAGCATAATTCATCCAGCATAGTTAGTATTAATAACGCTTGTGAAGCCGAATGTAAGGGATTAGGGATTATTTCCAAAACGATCTACTACTTTTTGCTGACCGATAAAGATTTTCAGGGGGGTACGATAATTTCAATAATCATTTTGATAATGCAAGGGCTAAAAGGCTTAAGGCTTCATTCGTAAAATCAAAACATTCCTAAGGTGTGTGATTTCGATATCAATTCCGAACTTAACAATTGGTAGTAATTACTATGATGTGTTCTGACATTCATATAGACGATGTAAGTCAAGACAAAAAACAATCTGCTCGCGAACTTTTAAAAAGTTTGGAATTAAGCAGAGATGGATGCGTTTATTTTGTCCGCGATCGCGTTCGTTGGTCGTTTTATATAGTACGCGGTAAATTGGTGTACGCCTCACACTCCTTAGATAGTTTTGAGCGTCTAGAAAGACATTTACGATCGCTCAGCCGAGATGTACCCTCCCTGAACGATAAACTGCGATCGCAACTGCGGCTGATGTTTGATGATCCATCGCCCGAAAAGGCAAAATACAAAGTTACGAGCGAAATGCTTTGTGTTGAATACCTAGCTATTCTTTGGCTAGTGGATGAGAACTACCTGCCCAAGCCGATGGCTGGCAAATTAGTGGCGCGGATCATTCAGGAAGTAGTGGAATCATTCCTCTGCTTACCCAATGGCAACTTTAACGATATGTATTACGAGCATTTTCTGCAACAGACCTATTGCAGTTTATCGATCGATCGCATCGTCGAAGTTGTTAATCAGCGTCTAAAAGCATGGTATAGCCTTGGACCTACGATTCGTTCTCCTTACCAATGCCCGTATTTAGTCAGTCAGTCAACCGCCGAAAAGAGCATGTCTCCTGAAACTGTCCAACGCCTTGGACGCATTTTACGGGGATTTAACTTTTGTCAATTGGGAGCATTATTGTCGAAGGATCCTTTAGCGATCGCTAAGCAGCTCAGTACCCTCATTAGTGATGGTGCGATCCTGTTAAGGGATCCCTTATCACCCTTTGACATGCTCCCCCATACCTACTACCTAGCTCCCGAAGCTGAGCAGGAAAATATCACGCAACTGTCGGAAACTTTCGCTGATGAAGTTAGCTCAGGGGATGATATCGCCAACATTTCGCAAGCTTTCAAAAGTCAATCCGCCAAAACATGGAAGATTGTCTGTATTGATGATAGCGAATCGATGTTGAGTATTATTAGCAGTTACCTCGGACGAGAAGATTTTCAAGTTACCTTAATCCAAGACTCCATGAAGGCGTTGATGAAGATTAATTCAATTCGTCCCGATCTAATTTTGTTGGATATAGGAATGCCTAATGTTGATGGTTATCAACTATGTACTTTAATTCGCAAGTCTTCAGCCCTTAAGGATATTCCCATTGTTATGGTAACAGGAAATAAGGGGATAATTGATCGCGCAAGAGCTCGTTTTGCAGGGGCTACTGACTACCTGACTAAGCCATTTATGCAGGCCGACTTGCTCAAAATGATGATGCGGCATCTGCTCTAAAATATACATAATTTGGCTGATTAATAGTCTCTTAATGCCTTCTAAGTCATGTATGTGGGACAATTACAACTGAATTATGTTATATTTATGTCCTATTTAGAATTAGAAAATTGGATAAAAATTACTTGATTAAAAGTAAGACTGAAATTCCAAATCTAATGTATTTAATAGGCAAAGTTAACTAACTGAAAGCAATTTTAGAGGCTATTATGACGACGATTCTCGTGGTTGAAGATACTCCTTCCGAGCAGGATTTGATTGTTAGCTATTTAGACGAAGGTGGGTATAATGTTGTTACTGCAACAAATGGACAGGAAGCTCTCAAAAAGATTGGAGACAAGAAACCCAATGTAGTAATTACCGATTTGGTAATGCCTGGGATGAGTGGATTGGAGCTATGTCGGAGCTTAAAAAAGAACGACGACACTAAGGACATTCCTGTAGTGGCTTGTACTTCTAAGGATCAAGAGCTGGATCGATTGTGGGGGATGAAACAAGGAATTGCTATTTATTTAACTAAGCCATTCTCTCGTGACGATATATTGAGAGCAGTTCGTTCGGTAGTCTAGATAGAATGGCTTCTTGATACCGCGATCGCAGAAGACGTTGTTACATTGCTCTACTAACTTACTAATTATTTCCTAATTAGAAGTTCATCCAAAACCTCATCCTATCCAATTCAACATAATAGCAAGGAGATAAAATCTTGATTAAAGTATTGGTTGTGGAAGATACGAGTTCAGAACGCGAATTAATTTGTGACTATCTGCGAGAAGGCGGATATTCTGTAATCAGTGCCTGCGACGGGAAAGATGGGTTGGATAAATTCGAGCAAAGCCGACCTAACGTTGTAATTACAGATCTCATGATGCCTGAGATGAGTGGATTGGAACTATGTAGAGCAATTAAAAAATCGATCCTAGGGGCTGTTCCTGTCATTGCTTGCACGGCAAAAAAACAGGATTTAGATCGATTTTGGGGTATGAAACAGGGGCTAGATGCCTATCTAACTAAGCCGTTTACAAGAAATGACATAGTGCAAGCGGTACAGTCTCTAAATTTGGGAGAATGACGTGAGTAATTTGACGATTGAACTACGGGAAGAGAAATCGCAAGCGATCGCAGGATTGCCTTACTTAAGTCTGTATGTGGAACGTAATATCAACGTTGCCGTGCAGTTAAAGTTTATCCGCGAGACTTTAACATTAGGAGGCGATCGCTTTACTCAAATGCCCAACGTTCATTCCTGTTTAATTGGTTTGGTCGAGCACCGCAGTAATGTTTTTTGGGTACTGGACTTACCGCAATTATTGGGATTTGAATCCCTCGATTCGACGACAGTTGAGAAGCATATAGCGGTTTTACAAATAGCCGATATGTTTCTCGGTCTCGCTGTGTATAGTGTCAGCCGAGTACTACGATTTACCGAGACAGACATCGTATCTCCCTTAGTATTGCCAAATACTAAGGCTGCACTCCAAACCGTACCTTTTCTTAAGGGTTGTGTGATGGCTCCCGATGGCAATAACAGCATATATGTACTTGATGCTGAGGCGATCGCGAACTTCAATTTTGCGATCTAGATTTGCGATCTGGATTTGCGATCTAGATTTGCTATTTAAGAAGGTTAGGACGGGCAAATCTTTGGAATTATATAGCCTAACCTCAAAAAATTTTCGATACAGGTTCGATACAAATTCGATACAAATTCGATACAAATTCGATACAAATTCGATCTAACAGCCAAAACTAACAGATAAAACTAACAGAGGATAAATCAATGGTTCTCGATTCGCGTACCCATGTCGATAGCAATGAAAAAATCAAGGATAAGGGCGATCAAGTCCCTGCTAATGGCTCCATTGATATAACGGAAATTACCTCAACGGCTCCGCCTACATCGGGGAAAAGAGCCGCAGCAAAACAGCGCAAATCCATCGGTCAATGGTGGCAAGCTCTAGGATTGCGCTCAAAAACTACGCTTGTGTCGGTGGCGGCGATTACGATTCCCTTGATTTCCTTGGGGGGCTTTGCTTACTTTTATGTTGGACAAAATATCGCGAATACAACCAAGCAGTCTCAAGCTCTCCAAACTCAGGGTCTGGCAACTCGGATGGCATATTTTATGCGGGAGCGATATGGAGATGCTCAAACATTGTCGCAACTGTCATTTTTAACCAACCCTAAAGTACAAGCCCTTTTAACAGCCCCAGAACAAAAGACAATCCTCGAAAATTATCTTAAGTCTTATCTGGTCTATGACAGTATTGCGGTAGCTGCCTTAGATGGGAGAGTATTTCTTGACGCTGGCGAACCTTCCCTTCCTAACGTTTCCCAACGACCTTGGTTCCAAACGGTTCTGACAACTGATAAGCCCTTCATCAGTCAACCTGAAATATCCCCTTCAACTAAAAAAGTTAGTATCTTTGTTGCCGCGCCTGTTAAGGATGTTAACACGGGTAAAACCATTGCAATTATTCGCGCTCGACTGAAAACGGATTCGTTGGACGAAGTAATTAAGGACGTTGGTGGCGGCAATTCCAAATACTACTTAACTGAATCTGACGGTAGTTTCTTTTTGGCGACGGACAAGGATAGAATTGGACGTACTTTTAAATCTGATCTTCCCTTATTAACTCCTATTCTTACCAAGCGGGAAACAAGTTCCGCAACAGTGGTTGACAGTCAAACTTCGCAAGAGCAGTTTGCGGGTTACGCTCCCCTGCCCCAGTTGGATGGACTGCCAGATTTAAAATGGGACGCAGTACTGGCAATTGATAGTAATACCGCGCTTAAGCCCTTGCAACAGTTGCTCTTAATTTTGCTCCTTGCCACTACAGGCGTGGGGGCTGTCGCGACCCTATTGGCAATTTTCATCGCCCAACGCGCTACCCAACCCGTTATCGATGCAACGGCGGCGGTGGTTGAACTAGGTAAGGGTAATCTCGATACTCGGCTTACGGTTCAAGGGCAAGATGAGCTAGCCCAGTTGGGAGGCAACATCAACTTAATGGCCGGACAGCTACAGGAATTTATCGCCCTCCAAGAAGTCCAAGTACAACAATCGGCGGAAGCCGCCGAAAGAGAGCGTTTGCGCAGCGAATCGATTCAGCGTGAGTTAATCGAATTACTATCGGACGTTGAAGGTGCAGCATCGGGAGACTTGACCGTACGCGCTAAGATATCTGCTGGGGAAATTGGGATCGTTGCCGACTTTTTTAACGCGATCGTGGAAAGTTTGCGGGACGTTGTATCGCAGGTAAAAGTTGCCACGTTGCAGGTAAACACCTCAGTAAACACTAATAATGAATCGATTCGTACCCTAGCCAGCGACGCGACCCTACAGGCAGAACAACTGGATGATGCGCTGCAATCGGTAGAACAGATGACCGACTCGATCCAACAGGTGGCAAGTAACGCGAAAGAAGCTGCCGATGCCTCTAACTCAGCGGCGGCAACTGCGGAAACTGGTAGCTTAGCGATCGAGAAGTCCGCCGAAAGTATCCTCCAACTACGCCAAACCGTTGCGGAAACAGCGAAAAAGGTCAAGAGACTGGGTGAAGCTTCGCAACAGATTTCTAAGGTAGTCGTACTGATCGATCAAATTGCCCTCAAAACCAACATGCTAGCGGTAAACGCCAGTATTGAGGCGGCTCGCGCAGGGGAAGAAGGTCGTGGTTTCGCGGTGGTTGCGGAAGAAGTTGGTGCATTGGCGGCGCAGTCAGCAACAGCCACCAAGGAAATCTCGCGAATTGTTGAGAGCATTCAACAGGAAACTAGCGAAGTTGTGGAATCCATGGAAGCTAGTACGGTACAGGTGGTTGAAGGTACGAATAAGGTTGAGGATGCCCGTAGAAGTTTGAATCAGATTGTGGAAGTGGCAAGGAAAGTAAACGAACTGTTCCAAGGCATTTCTTCGGCTACTACTTCACAGGTGCAAACTTCACAATCGGTGAAGTCGGTTATGGAAAATCTTTCCAATCAATCGCAGAAGTCGTCAGAAACATCGCGAGAAGTAGCGATCGCTCTCCAAGAAACCGCAAACGTAGCTAGTAAGCTGCAAGCTTCAGTGGAGACATTTAAGGTGGATGTGGCATAGCCTTTATTTGATGGTCAATCTTTAGACGCTCAATCTTTAATGGTTAATCTTTGATGGTCAATTTGTGTTTTACCTAGGCAAGGCAAAGACAAGGCAAAGGCAAGCCTAAGACAAGGTAAAAATAACTCATAGATAAATCATAGATAAATCATAGATAAATCATAGATAACTCATGGATTGACCATCGATCTAAAAATATCAAAATTAGTAGAGGTCGATATGGCTATTGATACATTAACCGATCGCGAATGGAAAGTGCGATTACTGTTTCTTGATGAAGTTAGAGATTATCTCGCTGAAATCGAAACGGAAGTATTAGGTTTGAGCGATCGCGGTTTACAGAAATCGGCGATTAATAAAATTTTGCGAGCCGCTCACTCGATGAAGGGAGGGGCTGCCATGATGGGTTTTCAAGCTCTCAGCGAGCTAGCCCACCAGTTAGAAGACTTTTTTAAGATCTTGCAAGCTAAAAATCAAACAGCGATCGCTTCTGAGATGGAAAGCCTATTTCTAGGCGTGATCGATGGTATGGGTAAGGTTGCCAACATTCATAAGCAGCGCAAATTACCCAATATTGATTGGATGCAGGAGCAGATTGACCCACCTTTTCGGCGGCTCCATGCCATATTAGGAGACCTATCCTCCCACGATGAAGCTAGTCTTCTATCCGAAGAGGTCGGGCAAGATATGCGCGTCCTCATGTTTACGACTGAAGTGGATGCTTGCCTCGATCGCTTAACTAGCGTTCTTAACGATCCCAATGCGCGGTTACTTAAGGAAGAATTTGAACTTACGAGTCAGGAGTTTGGCTGTTTAGGTGAAATGTTGGAGTTGCCAGCCTTTAGCCAACTTTGTGAAGAGATCGCTCAAGCCTTAGCAGACAAAAGTAATAATCTTAAAGCAGTAGCAACCGCAGCATTAGCGGCTTGGCGGCGATCGCAAGCGCTAGTTTTGGTTGGTCAGTTTCAAGCCTTACCCGCACATTTTGGAATAGTAACGGCAAACCCACCGTCAGTTAAAGATCTGCTTACTCCTGCGCCAGAGTCAACCTTGCAGGATTCTCTAGAGGAAACTGATCTTCAACATGAGAATAGTATTATCTATGATGAACATATTATCTATGAAGATCCGACCATCAGTCTCGATCAATCATTACTGGACATATCAGATTTTCAAGATATAACCCCTACCGATTCGACTATTGGCGAAAATCTATCGCATAAATCTGAACAAAATATCGGTACTACGGTGCGGATTCCCTTACAACAGTTGGAATTGCTGAGCGATCGCTTTGGTGAACTGAATGCGGAGCGGAGTGGATTGCGCCTTCAGTTAAAACGGATGCGCGACCTAGTGCAACTTTTAAATAAGAGAATGCATGGGTTAGAGCAGTCTAACGCGCAATTGAGAGAAGCCTACGATCGGGTAGCCACCTCGGAAACTTTTAAACCCATAGCCGCTACCCCTCCTTCGGAAAAGTTAGCTCTCCCCCCTAGCGAAACTTTTCTACCCTATGCCAGTCGATTTGATCTCTTAGAAATGGACTCCTATAGTGAGTTGCACGTACTATCAAGGGAAATTATGGATAGCGTGGTGCAGTTGCAGGAGGTGTCCAGCGACTTGGAGACCGCTTTAACCGATACCGAAAGCACCGAACGCGAACTGGGGCGAGCCTCACGGCAAATGCAAACGGCGATCGAGCAGGCGAGAATGCGAATGCTTAGTGAGATTTTTAGCCGATTCCCGCGCCTCCTCCGTGACCTATCCCTATCCCATGGCAAGCAGGTTGAATTGGTAGTCCGTGGTAGTTCGACATTGGTGGAGCGATCGGTCATTGAAGTTTTAGAAGATCCGCTTTTACATCTGATTCGCAACGCTTTCGATCATGGGATCGAATCCCCTGAAGCTCGTATTGCCAAAGGTAAACCACCGAAGGGGAGGATCGAAATTGCCGCAGGTTATCGAGGTAACCAAACCATAATTACGGTCAGCGACGATGGTAATGGGATCGATTTCGCCAAACTCCGCGATCGCGCTCTACAAATGGGATTAAGTGAGAGTGATCTGGATGATTCGACCGACATCGAGCTTTTGGAGTTGATTTTTGAAGCTGGATTTAGTACGGCGGAGCGCGTAACCTCGCTTTCAGGGCGCGGCGTGGGCATGGATGTAGTCCGCTCGAATTTGAATAGAATTGGGGGGAACGTCCGCGTTGAAACCGAAGCGGGTAAAGGTACGACTTTTATTTTGACAGTACCCGTTTCTCTCTCGATTGCTAAGGTGCTCCTGTTTGAGAGCAGTGGCTTACAGATGGCAATTCTCGTCAGCGGCGTTGAAGAAATTCTTCTCATTAAAGATGCGAAGATCCACACCGTTGCCGATCAGAGATTGCTCGATTGGGAAGGATATTCCGTACCTTTATTTAAACTTGGAGATCGCCTTCAGTTCTCCCGCCCTCAATTACAGACAGAAACGGAAAACCGCCCCATTGTCGATGAGCCCTTAATTGCGATCGTAACCCATAATAATGTGCCGTTTGGGTTGCAAGTCGATCGCTATTGGGGTGAGCAGGAAGTTACGATTCGGGGTGTCCAGAGTCTCATTCCTCTGCCCACAGGCTTTATGGGTTGTGCGATCTTGGGCGGCGGTAAGCTCGTACCTCTGGTAGATATTGATGGATTAGTTGCTTGGGCGATCAATATTGATCTCCCCCTTAGCAAGCCACTCACGCTCATGCCGAAGAAAGATACGCAGAGAACGACGGTATTGGTAGTTGACGATTCGATTAACGTGCGGCGCTTTGTCGCGATGACTCTAGAAAAAGCCAACTATCGGGTCGAACAAGCTAAGGACGGGCTGGAGGCGATGGAAAAATTGCGAAAAATGCAAACATTGCCTAAAAATGCTCAGGTCAGTTTGGTCATCTGCGACATTGAGATGCCCCGTCTCGATGGCTTTGGCTTTTTAGTGCAGTCCCGTGCCGATCCCCATTACCAAGATCTCCCTGTCGTTATGCTCACATCGCGCAGTGGTAATAAGCACCGAGATTTGGCGATGCGTTTGGGAGCATCGGCATATTTCTCTAAGCCCTTTAAGGATAACGAGCTCTTACAAACCCTATCGCAACTGATTTCTAATCGGCAGCTACAGTCAACTTAAAACTCAGAATCCCTATGCCAGCTATTTCTTCTCTGCGATCGCAAAGACTTTCCGAATTTCGTACCGATATCGGGCAGCAATATGTTGCTTTTAGAATGCGCCTCGCATGGTTTATTCTTCCCGTCAAATCCATTTATCGGGTGATTCCCCTTGAAAAAACTATTCCCAAACTTACTGTCGTAGGGCAGAATGTGCCGATTGTTGATCTCGGCAAGCTCCTATTTGCACAGGCGCAAACTGCCGCTAACACAGTCCAGCCCCTCATCGTCAATGGCGCGAGAGTCGTCTCAAAACCCTGCCTAGTTGTAGTTCGCAGTCAAACTGACGATCTAGTTGGGATACTCAGTAACTCTCAGCCAGCGCTCCAAAAGATCTTGCAGGATGATCTCGTACCGCTACCACAAACCTACGTGCAGCGTTGGAAGGTTGATTTTATTACTTCAATGACTATTCCTTCTAAGGAACGTCCCTCTTTGTTTGCGATCGATAGTGATCGCTTGGCATCAAAAATTTTGCATACAAAATAATCTATCGCAATGTATAGCTTTAGCAACGCAAGGTGAAAAAAACAATAGAGAATTGCAGCGCAGAGCGCCGCAATTCTCTATTGGGGTTGAGGATGGGCGGCGATAAGCGCCGCCCATCCTCTTTTAGCATGATTTTTATAAGCCATGTCCCATACGTTTGGGAATCGCTTCGTTAAAATTCTTCGTGATTTGGGCGAGGGATAAGGCGATCGCCTGATCATCGCCAACGGCAATGGTTAGGTCACTATTTGCCTCGCTGACCCTGCCAATATATTGCCAATTTTTGTCCAAAATATCGCCAAGGTGTTCTTCCCACAAGGCGCGATCGCTTTCCTTGACTGACACAACAATGCGACTTGCCCCTTCGCCAAATAAAATTTGGGTGGGATGTAAGCCTTCCACCGCCGACAACTGGATCTGAGCCGTGAGTTTGCCAGAAATAGAGGACTCCGCCAAGGCGATCGCCAATCCGCCCTCTGAACAATCATGAGCCGACCGTACTACCCCCCGCGCAATACCTTGGCGGCAGACCAATTGCACTTGGCGCTCTAGTTCAAAGTTTACGGGCAGGGGTTTGCCAGCCACCTCACCGATCACTGAGGCAAGATATTCCGAACCCGCCAAGCTAACGCGATCGCTGCCGAGCAGATAAATTGCGTCCCCAGCGGATTGCCAGCCCTGACCGCAAACCTTAGTCACATCCTCAACTAGTCCGACCATGCCGATGACTGGAGTGGGATAGATGGGCTGAGAAGTTCCTTCCGCATTAATGGTCTCGTTGTAAAGCGAAACATTGCCGCCCGTAACAGGGGTTTGCAATTCGCGGCAGGCATCGGCAATACCGCGACAAGCCTCATGCAGTTGCCAATAACCGATCGCATGTTCTGGGCTACCAAAGTTTAAATTATCCGTAACTGATAGCGGTTCCGAGCCAACACAGGAGAGATTGCGAGCCGCTTCGGCTACCGCCAGTCTCGCTCCCTCATAGGGATCGAGATAGACATAACGGGCATTGCAATCGACGGTAGCCGCCACTCCCACCAGAGAGTCCACATTGCATTGTCTAGAATCCAACTCACCCGTGCCGAAGCCTTGACTGCGCAAACGAATTACCGCCGCATCCGCTCCTCCTGGAAAAATTACCGTATTATTCTGAACTTGATGATCGTACTGGCGATAGACCCACGCCTTGGAAGCGATCGCAGGGGTATCGAGGAGTTGCAAAAGAGCCTCATTAGGCGTAATCGTTTTAAAAGCAGCGATCGCCGTTTGCTCGTCCCAAGCCCAAGCTTTTTGGGCATATTCAGGGGTGTCAGCGAGTTGACGATGATAAATGGGTGTATTGTCTGCCAGCGCAGTGGCAGGAATCTCCGCCGCGATCTCACCATGCCAGAGAATCCGCACAATTGGTTCCGCTAGAACCTCACCTGCCACCACGGCATGAAGTCCCCACCGTTCAAAAATATCGATTAGTTCTTGCTCTCTTCCCTGATGGGCGACAAATAGCATCCGTTCCTGTGATTCGGAAAGTAGATATTCATAGGGAGTCATTCCCGCTTCACGGGCAGGAATCTTATCCAAGTCTAGTACAACCCCCACACCTCCTTTCGCCGCCATTTCTGAAGTGGAACAGGTCAACCCCGCAGCCCCCATGTCCTGTGCTGCCACCACCGCACCCGTTTTAAATGCTTCTAGACAAGCTTCCACTAGGGCTTTCTCAAGGAAGGGATCGCCCACCTGCACCGCAGGGCGGCTCTGTTCCGATTTGTCTGAAAGTTCGGAACTAGCAAAACTCGCCCCCTTCATACCGTCTCGTCCCGTTGTAGAACCAACATAGATCACGGGATTCCCGATTCCTGAAGCGCCCGACTTGACGATTTCCTTCGTTTCCATAATGCCGATCGCCATGGCATTTACGAGCGGATTGCGGTTGTAGGCTTTGTCAAAATAGACTTCCCCACCCACCGTGGGCACACCGATACAATTACCATAGCCCGCAATGCCGTTGACAATGCCATTGACGCGACTGCGTACCCAAGGATCGGACAGTTCGCCAAATCTTAAGGAATTCAAAAGAGCCACGGGTCTTGCACCCATGGTAAAAATATCGCGCAAAATACCTCCGACTCCTGTGGCTGCGCCTTGGTATGGCTCGACGGCGGAGGGGCGATTGTGACTCTCGATCTTAAAACTAATCGCGATCTCGTCGGTAATTTTGACCACCCCTGCATTCTCCCCAGGCCCAACCAAAATGCGATCGCCTGTAGTGGGAAATTGTTTTAGTAAAGGACGCGAATTTTTATAACAGCAATGCTCTGACCACATTACGCCAAACATCCCCAATTCGGCTTTGTTAGGCTCACGACCGAGGCGATCGCAAATCATTTGATATTCTTCTAGGGTTAACCCCTCAGATTTGATCTCGGCTGGGGAAAACTTGGCTGTAGCGGTATTGACGGTCATAATTAACATGCGAAAAAGTTGGGGAATGCTGATTTGATAGCTTGGCAATTACTCTCAGCAGCTATTAATCTAACATTTTTATCGCAAAATTATCGATGCTAAAACGAGTCAAAACCGATAGCTAATAGGCAACCTATCCCTAATTGTTTCCAATTCTTCCAAATCCTTTCTTCTAAATCCTTTCTTCTAAATCCTTTCTTCTAAACCCTTTCTTAATTAAGAACTTCCGTAACTACTTATTAAGTAGCTAGGCTTAATTAAAAACCAAAACCAGAGAGCATACCGCCCGCTTAGCGGGCGGTATGCTCTTCTAGGTTTTAAGTTTACTTATGCTTAGCTACTTACATTCACCTCAAAAGGAGAAGGTTAGCACGAAGTACCGATTGGAATTATATTGCATTAATGAATTAAACCTGTAAATCTCCGTAATTCTGATGCTATAATTCAGGATAAGTTTTGCTTGGCAATGATGCTATTGATGCTGTTAATTAAGGTGCAACAAACCATGCAAGAAATAGCCTCAGAAAAACCCCTAGTAACTGTACTAATGCCCTGCCTAAATGAGGCAGAAACTTTAGGAACCTGCATTACCAAAGCGAAAAACTATTTTCTTCGCCATGACATCGATGGTGAAGTCTTAATAGCTGACAATGGCAGCACCGACGGCTCGCAAGAAATCGCCACTCGGTTAGGTGCTCGTATTGTCCATATCCAAGAAAAAGGCTATGGCAACGCCCTTAGAGGTGGTATAGCTAATGCCGAAGGTCAGTATATTATCATCGGAGATGCTGATGATAGTTATGATTTTTCCGACCTAACCTTGTTTATCAATAAGCTCCTAGAAGGTTATGAACTGGTTATGGGTAATCGTTTCAAAGGTGGCATCAGAAAAGGAGCCATGCCCCCTTTGCATCGATACCTAGGCAATCCCGTACTTACATGGATCGGGCGTTTATTTTTTCCTAGTCCCTGTGGTGACTTTCACTGTGGTTTACGAGGATTCAGAAAAGATGCGATCGAATCATTAAATTTGCAAACTACAGGAATGGAATTTGCGAGTGAAATGATTGTGAAAGCAAGCCTCTACAAAATGCAGATTGCCGAAGTGCCTACTATTCTCTATCCTGATGGGCGCAACCGCTCGCCCCATTTGCGAAGTTGGCGCGATGGCTGGCGGCATTTAAGATTTTTACTGCTTTTTAGTCCCAGATGGCTATTTCTCTACCCAGGAATGATTTTGATGATTGCGGGATTGCTGACTGCGATCATCCTGTTAAGTGGAACTAAAGTCCATTCCTTAATTTATTCAACTACGGCAATTGTGATTGGATTCCAAACCGTGGTGTTTAGCATATTTACCAAAGCTTTTGCCATGGCTGAAGGTATAATTCCCGATGATTATCGACTCAAAAGGCTGTTACATTTTCTCAACTTAGAGAAGGGGTTGATATGCGGAATTTTCCTAATCTTTATGGGCTTCATGGGATCTATCTACGCACTGAAAATGTGGGAATTGAATTCCTTTGGATTCCTGAATCCTAGCCAAACTATGCGAATCGTTATTCCATCAGTTACTTGCTTAGCGCTGGGCTTTCAAGTCATTTTCTCCAGTTTCTTTCTGAGCATCCTTGCTTTAAAAAGAAGCTAGTCAGTGGTTATACTAATTCCCAAAATGGCGTTGCCATTTTGGGAATCTCAAAACCTTACTGGGTTTGTTTGTTAATTCACCAAAGTGTTGGCTCACTTAAGTGAATTGGTATTAGGAGTTAATTGAGAATATAATATAAAAATAGAAAAACATGGATCGACCTTGGTTATCAGTTTTAATTCCCACGTATAACGGCAAAGATTATCTCCGATTCACTCTAGATTCAATTCTCAGGCAGGGCGATCGCCAAATTGAATGTATCGCGATCGACGATGGATCGACCGATGGAACCCTTGAAATTCTGAACGACTATGTAGATAAACTTCCACTTAAAGTTATTCAGGGATTGCGAAAAGGGAATTGGGTGGCAACTACCAACCATATTCTATCTATTGCTACTGCTGATTATGTCTGTTTCTTACATCAGGATGACATTTGGCTCGACGATCGACTTCGCATCATGAAATCTCTAATTGATAAACATCCGCAGGTAAATTTATTTTTACATGCTTCCCAATTTATTGATCGTGATGGCAAATGTTTGGGCTTATGGAAAAGTCCGTTACCGAAATATCCATTGGCAACCCCTCCACATACACTGGTTAAGAGGTTACTCATCCAGAATTTTATTGCCATTCCTGCTCCCATTTTTAGAAGAGAAGCCGCTTTGCAGGTTGGCGGACTAGATGAAAAGCTATGGTACACAGCCGACTGGGATTTTTGGCTAAAGCTTGCAGCCCTTGGCTCAGCTATGTATTATCCCCATCCCCTTTCTGCTTTTCGCATTCATGCAGATTCCCAAACCATAGTGAGGAGTTCCTATTTGCATGATTTTCAACAACAGCACGCCATAGTGTTAAACAGGCATTTAAAACTATGGCAAGCATCGCAAAAGTCTCGCCATAACACCAAAAGAATCGCCATTTTTTCCATCCGCATGAATACAGCTTTAGCGGGAATAATTCACGGACAGAAGGTTAATTTGTTGAAGCTTTTAGTCTCTTTTTTAGTATTAGGGACTGCGGGATGGTATCGATACTGGCAATACTCTCGTATCTGGGAAAGGGTCACGGCAAGATTGAAAGTCAGACTAAGTACCTCAGCATAATTAAAATCCAGATCTAAAACCTGCGGCGCACGCTGCGCGTGCGCTGCAGGTTTTAGGGTTTTATATTTAATTAAGCCCACTTACTTAATAACTAACATCAGTTAATTACTAGAGTCAAGCATTAGTATGAAATATCTCAAATCCAAAGCTTCCTATGTTTCTCTAGAAAATCAATTTTTAAGATTTTTTATGGTGGGAGGTTTTTGCGCTTTTCTAAATATAGTCATACTATATATTCTTACGGGTATATTAAATTTTCACTATCTCTTGTCTGTTTTAATCCAAACAGTTGTTGTTAACTATATAGGATTTTATTTGAATAGGCGCTTTACTTTTAAAAGGACAAAAGGTGAATTCTGGGAAGGGTTGGCAAAGTATTATGCTGTAATGATTTCAAGCTTTTTAATGGTTTCTAGCTTGATGTATTTATTGGTGGATATTTTTCATGTTTGGTATTTATATGCATTTGTTTTGATTACTATTATGATGATGATTTTTAATTTTTTGTCTCATCAGAAATGGACTTTTAAAAAGTAAATTTATCCCATCTTGTTACTAAATAACGGGAGTTCGGGATAATTTGAAACGGGCTTTGAGAAAGGGTTTGCTACGCAAACCCTTTCTCAAAGCCCAAAAGTAAAAGCCTTGCGTAGCAAGGCTTTTACTTTTGGGCTTTTAAAACTTGCTAGCTTAAACCGAACTCACGTTAAATAGCTGGGCATAGTTAAAATCTTAAAACCTGTAGTGCAAGCGCAGCTTGCGCTACAGTTTTTGGGGTTGTATATTGAATTGTGCCTAGCTACTCTCAATTCTTAATTTGGAGATCGGCTTGCAAAAAATCCACGAACTGCTGGGCGGTACGCCCCGATTGACCGTTGTGGCGAGTAGCCCATTGTAAAGCGCGAAAATCGAGATCCTCATTCATTAAATTAATCCCCGCACGTTTTGCAAGATGATGCACGATTTTAAGATAAATTTCTTGATCGGCTTGCAAAAAGGTTAAAGTCAAACCAAAGCGATCGCTGAGGGATAGTTTTTCTTGCATGGTGTCCCAAGGATTGACCTCTTTGCTATTGCTTAGATCTCTCAGACTAGGGCGATCGCTAAAATATTCACGTAACAAATGACGACGGTTAGAGGTGGCGTAAACCAACAGATTACTGGGTTGGGACGAGAGATTACCCTCTAGCATGACCTTAAGAGCCTTGTAGTCTTCACTTTCTTCTTCAAAGGATAGGTCATCAACAAAAATGATAAATTTCTGGGGAGACTGTCGCACTATATCAGCAATGATTGGTAAGTCCTTAAGGTCGTTTTTCGTCACCTCAATTATGCGTAATCCGCGATCGCGATAGGCATACATTAATGACTTCACCATGGAAGACTTGCCCGTACCGCGACTGCCATAGAGCAGCACATGGAGGGCGGGGTAACCTGACAAAAAAGCTTCAGTATTTTTGTAAAGGGTTTGTCGCTGTGTTTCGTAGCCGATGAGATCGGATAACTGCACCAGATCGGGATGGGGAATTCCCTGTAAATGACCTTTGCGCCAACGAAAAGCATCGTAATCGGTAAATATGCCCGTGCCCGATTGTTGGTAATAATTGGCTAATTCAGGTAACAGTTGCGTCCAATCATCGGCTGTTTGAAACTTCAGAATTAGCGATCGCTTAATTTCGGGAAGCTTTGACATATTACTTTCTGCCAACTGCCAAGTGACGAGGCGATCGCCTAAAGCCTCAATCCAATCGACGAGTTTATCCCCACCCCAGAGACTCAGCTCTTCTAAAATTTTGAGGTCATGCTTTGCCGCCGCAACTAAAGCAATGGATAAGCGATCGAAGGGAATAGTTTGCGATTGCCGACTAAAGGGATTGTCGGAGGTTAGGATTTGTAAAATTACGTAGTCCCGCCAGTTATAGCCTGTAGCTGCAATGGCTCTAAACCACTTACCATAGGCAAATAAATAACTAAGATGGCGCGAACTGTTTTCATGACCGTCCAAAGCGAAGTTGGCAAGGCTATGTAATAGTTTGACATAGCTTTTCCATACTTCCTGCTCTAATATATTTTGGTATAGCAGCAATGAGGCAATTTTTACCTGCTTTCTATAGATTGATTGGCGGGTTTCTTCAAGCATAGTAACCACGTTAAAATTGTGAGGTTTCTGCCTCACAAATAATCTTTAAACCCTTCCCATGTTATCCCCTGTTGGATATAGTTAGGCTGATTTGGTCGGTAAGGTGCTGTGAGGCGATCGATGGTTAAAATTTCGGCGCGATCGGAAATTACGGGGACATCGGGATCGAAAGCTGTCGATCGCATTAATGAGCTAGAAAAACCCTTGAAAATCATCACTTCATCAAGTTCTTCTCCGAGTTTTAGTTTTACTAGCAATACCTCTTGAGGGTGCTTAGCACTATAGTTTTCCAGTTGTTGACCTTGATTTAGAGACATAAATTTAGAGATAAATTTAGAGACATAATTTTTAAAATGTAATTTTGGATCAGTAATTTTGGAGCAATTAAGTAGCTAGGCAAACCTAGAAGAGCGTACCGCCCGCGTAGCGGGCGGTACGCTCTCTGGGTTTGTTTTTTAATTATGCCTAGCTACCTATGCTTGGAACTCAGGCTGAAATGACGGTGTCAACATATTAAATTAATTTCAAAGGCTTTAGGCATGTGGAACAATCAATTACTTGTTCGTACTTTATCGATCGCAATTCTGACCTTACCACTAGTGAGTACGACCTTTAATGCAGGGGCGATCGCTGAAACCACCTTTGGACAAGTAGGGCAAGATGGCAGTCGGGGCAAGGATGGGCGCAATGGGCGCGATGGTCAAGACACCAAAATTATCCTCGATGGCAAACCTGCGGTCTATAATCTCACAGGGATCATGGGAGATGATGCCCAAGATGGAAAAACTGGGCGATCGGCAAGTATGTGTGAGCAGCCCTATCGTCCTGAGTATTCGTTAGTGGGTGCATCGGGTGGTCGTGGCGGCGATGGTGGCAATGGGGGGCGTGGCGGCAATGGTGGAAACGCGACGGTCTTTTATACGGATGCCACCGCCCTTCAGCAGCTAGAAATTCGTAATTCGGGCGGCAAAGGCGGTCGCAATGGACGTAGTGCGGTGGGTGGAAAGGGATGTGAATGCCAAGAAACGGAATGGCGGATTAAATATTGTGATTGGGAAATTACCCGTCGTCCTTTTAATGATGATAAAGCTGAATGGCAATCCTATTCTAGGGATACAAAGCTATGCTATCGATCAGGCGATGATTACGATCGCCCATCTTCGCGAGTATCGGAATATCGTCGCGATGATTGGCTCTATCGGCGCACCTATAAAGGCGTTTCTCGTTCTGACTACTATTCCTGCCGTAGAGGACTTGACGGAGAGAATGGTAATGATGGACGCGATGGCGAGATGGGTAGTTATGGCAAAGTCACGCTCGTACCGCGTTTAGATATTCCTGCGGAGATAATCAGCGATCGCACTCCCTTAGCGGATGCGATCGGGAAGAAAGTCGGTCTGATCAAAAATATTTGGGTCGAGCGCAATGGTTTAGCGAAACTGCTGCGAGCTAGTTCTGATGTGTCCGATCGCTATACCTATCTCAAAGATACCGCACGACTATTTTATCGATTTGATTGGGCTGCTCCAGAAACACCAAAAACATTAGGGATTGATCGCGTGGAGATTGGTGCGATCGCTAATGTCCGCGACGAAGTAGCCGAAATCCAGTATCAATTGCCCGGAACCTTAGAATATCAAGTTCTGCCTACCAACTCCGCCGACAACCTGCAAGTCGTCAAAATTACAGGAGGCTTTGCCCCCGACCGTGTTAAGTCATTTCAAGTGCAGAGTATCTCAGGAGTCGGAAACGATAACCAACTAATTTTGAGCGATCGGGGCAATGTCCGCGAATTGCTCAAGGATACCCAGATCGAAGTGCAATGCTTTAGCAAACAATCGGCGACGGGAGTAGTGGCAAACGATTATGTCAAACGGCGCAGTATTACTTTCAAAATTCCTCCCAAATTGCAGCCCAGTGATGGCGCGATCGTCAATGGCAATACCTATACCCTCCCCGTGGGCAGATACTGTTCCCCTTGGCTTAAAGCCGATTACAACGTGGGCTATGGCATTGTCATCAATCAAATCACCAAGAGCGGCACAAAATACGATCAAAGCATTGATAAGTCTTTTGTTGTTGGTAAAAATTAAGGAGGTAAGGGTTCTGATTGTGTCTTTATAGCTGTCGCCAAGTGGATTAGGACATAAACCCCAAGAATTGACTGGCGGCGCTTCGCTCCGCCAGTCAATTCTTGGGGTTTGATTTGTCCTAAGTCAAGTGACTGTAGCTATATATAGCTATATTCACTTAATACCAATTCACGAAAGTGTGACAACACTTTTGGGAATTAAACACCAAACCCAGTAAAGTTTTGAGATTCCTAAAATGGCAATGCTATTTTGGGAATTGGTATAAGTCAGGACATCAAACCCCATAGAGAGTTGCGGCGCTTTGCGCCGCAACTCTCTATGGGGTTTTGGTTTGTAATTAATTATGCCTAGCTACTTATTGCTCGTAATAATTGGTTTTACCAAGAAAGCGGATAGGCGCAATTAAATATAAAACCGAAAAGTCGTAGTGCAAGCTCAGCTTGCACTACGACTTTTGCCTCTGCTTTTTAATTGTGCCTAGCTACTTATTTGGTTTTTATTACCCCTTCTATGAGATTCTGGTATCAATACAGACCCTGCATAATCTGCAAAAGTGCTTATGAGTTCGATTCGTGTTGTCCTAATTGAAGACCATGACCTGACCCGCATGGGCATGAAGATCGCTTTGCAACAGCAAGGAGAGCTTCTGTTTGTGGGGGAAGCGGCGACGGGTGCAGAAGGCGTTGCCTTAGTAAACAGTCAACAGCCTGATGTGGCGATCGTCGATTTGGGCTTACCTGATATGGATGGTGTTGAGGTAACGCGCCAAATTAAGGCAGCCGCCACCGAAGCAGGTAGAGCCACTAAAGTTTTAATCCTGACCCTTACCGATAGCCAAGAAATCGTATTAGCCGCCTTCGCGGCAGGTGCCGATTCCTATTGCATCAAAGATATTAGCTCGGAAAATCTCGTTCAGGCTCTGAAACTAACTGCTGAAGGGAATTCGTGGATCGATCCTGCGATCGCCAGCATTGTTTTGCAACAGGTGCGCCGCCGTGAGGCAACGGTGGAAATTGATGCCGCCGAAGCAGACTACAAACAGGTTTTGGAAGCCACACCCCTGACCGAGCGCGAATTAGAAGTGTTATCCGAGATCGTCAATGGCAATAGCAATGCGGAAATTGCCGAACGCCTCTATATCACAGTTGGAACGGTCAAAACCCACGTACGTAATATTTTAAATAAGCTATGTGCTGACGATCGCACCCAAGCAGCCGTAAGAGCGCTTAGAGCGGGATTGGTCAAGTAAAGCACGACCAGCAATTATCGATCAAACGAACCACAAGGAAATTTTTGAAATCGTTGCGAAGCAACGCTCTCAAAAATTTCCTTGGTTTGGGTTTGAGCGCAAAGCGCTGTAGGATGAGGGCAGTGCTTTACCCTGCCCTCATCCTTTAAAAAAATTTATCTAAATTACATCATTAAAGTTTTATATATGGATGTACAGATTTTAAGGTGCATCCATGATCTCTTCGATTTTGCGTGGTATTGCCCAAATATTAAATTTCCTTGCGACTAAGTTGTCCGACTTAGCAAGTTTAATATTGCGGCGATCGCCTTCAAGTAAATATCCCCTATTACCTCAAAACGATCCCGAAACCGATCGACGACAGGCTCTGCTCAACCAGTCTAGACAGCTCTATCAGTATAACTACACCTATGTTGCCCCCTTGCCGATGGTCGAAAAAGTGCCAACTGGCGAGCAGTTCTCATTGTCTTGGGGCTTATTGGTAGGAAAGGCAGTTATCGAAATTTTATTAAATGATATTGCGAATCCTTTCCTCTTGAGTGAAAAGGGTAAAAATGCCTCTAAAGCTAGGCAACAAGACTTCTCAAAACGTTTACTTGAAGCTGGCGTTGCTCAGTCGAATTCCGCAATAATAGGGCTATTATCAGAGATTCCCACCCTATTAGAGACTGAACCCACCAATGTCGAAGGTTCAAACATTAAGGAATATAACGATCTTTTTTGGATTATTTCTTTGCCCAAGATCAGTCAAAGTTTTACAACTAATTCTGAGTTTGCAAGGCTTCGCGTTGCTGGATTTAACCCTGTGACGATCCAACGTATCAAGACCTTAGATGCGAAATTTCCTCTCACGGAAGATCAGTTTCAAACGGTGTTAGCGGGGGACTCTCTCGCTGAGGCTGGAGCGCAAGGTCGCTTGTATCTGGCTGATTATGCAGAGCTAACGGCGATCGCGGGCGGTACGTTTCCTAAGGGAGCGCAAAAGTATATAAATGCACCTTTGGCATTGTTTGCCGTTCCCAAAGGACAGCAGAGTTTGACACCGATCGCTATTCAATTAGGGCAAGACCCTAGTGCTTATCCCATCTTTGTCTGTCAGGCTGATGATGAACCGAACTGGCTTCTAGCTAAAACCGTTGTCCAGATTGCTGATGCCAATTACCACGAACTGATTAGCCATTTAGGTAGAACCCATTTATTTATCGAACCCTTTGCGATCGCGACTAATCGCCAACTTGCCAGCAATCATCCTTTGTATATTCTGCTCAAGCCTCATTTCCAAGGAACTTTAGCGATCAATAATGCTGCTCAATCGGGACTGATTAGTGCTGGTGGAACCGTGGATAGTCTACTAGCGGGAACGATCACTTCCTCGCGCACCCTGTCAGCACAGTCCGTTGAGAACTATAACTTCAATGAAGCGATGTTGCCTGTAGCCCTGAAGAAGAGGGGAGTGGACGATGTCAATATGCTGCCCGATTATCCCTATCGCGATGATGCTTTATTGGTCTGGGGAGCGATCGCAACTTGGGTCAAAAACTATCTATCCATCTATTATTTCAGCGATACTGATGTCCTTAGAGATTCGGAACTGCAAGCATGGGCGAAGGAAATTACCTCGGTTGATGGCGGGCGCGTCAAGAGTTTTGGTCAAAATGGTCAGATTCAGACCTTCGATTATTTGGTCGATGCGGTGACATTGCTGATCTTTACCAGCAGCGCTCAACATGCGGCGGTAAACTTCCCTCAGGGAGATTTGATGGACTACACGCCAGCAATTCCCCTAGCGGGCTATACTCCCGCACCAACGGCAACCACTGGCGCAACGGAAGCAGATTTCTTTGCCATGCTACCGCCCATCGACCAAGCTAAGAGTCAATTGACCATGACCTATATTCTGGGATCTGTTTATTACACGACTCTAGGCGACTATGGTTCAGATTATTTCAACGACGATCGCCTTCAGCAACCCTTACGCGATTTTCAAGATGGGTTAAAAGCGATCGAGTCTACAATTAAGTCGCGCAATGAGACTAGGGTTGCTGATTACAATTACTTAAAACCATCACGGATTCCTCAAAGCATTAATATCTAATACCAAGTTAAGAAATGGCGTAGCCATTTCTTAACTTGGCTATAAAGCCCTAAAGATGAGTGGCGGCGCTCCGCGCCGCCACTCATCTTTAGGGCTTTGATATTTAATCTTGTCTAGCCCCTTAATACCAAAGCTCAAAATGGCGTAGCCATTTTGAGCTTTGAAAACCCTTACTGGGTTTGTTTTTTAATTCACAAAAGTGTTGTCACACTTTCGTGAATTGGTATAACTTGATCGAATCTATCTTTAGTAGGATAGACCGTTAAGAAATATAAAGTATTATTAAGACAAGCAAAGATTCTTATCTTCAAAGTTAACAGTCTAAACATCAAAGGAGATTATTGCAATGTCTGACACTACTACAGAACCCAAATTTGGTTTTAACAACTTCGCTGAAACTTGGAACGGTCGTCTTGCAATGCTTGGCTTCGTTATCGGTTTGGCAACAGAGTTGCTCACTGGTCAAGGTATTCTTTCTCAAATCGGCTTAATGTAATTCTTCTTCCATAGAAAAAGAGAGAGGGGAGTGTTATGCGCTTCCCTCTCTCTTTTTGCATAAAAGCCCCAAGGAGGAAAATTGTTGCAAAGCAACAACTTTCCTCCTTGGGGCTTTTTTATGATTTATATAGCTGTCGCCAAGTCTAATAGGACATAAACCCCAAGAATTGATTGGCGGCGCTTCGCGCCGCCAATCAATTCTTGGGGTTTGATTTGTCCTAAGTCAAGTGACTGTAGCTATAGATATCGCCAGTTTTGTCAGGACAAAAAATAAACCCCAAAATAGTGTTACCGTGCGGAGCACGGTAACACTATTTAGTTGATGGCAGTGATAACTATGCTGGAGTGTTTAAATACTTTAAAATCCTTTCAAAAAGATTCACGATCGCATCTTCTCCATTGTCGCGAATGAAGATATCAAAATTAGGATGGGAATTTGCTTCAATTAACCAGTACTTACCTCGATCGTCTAGCGCCACATCTAGCCCAACATAGGCGATCGGCATTTTCTGGAAAATCGGTTGAATAAACCTAGCGATCGCCTCTAACGTTTCTGGGTCATTGACTTTTTTGGCGATCGCACCCTCCCAATGCAAAGGGCTGAGATTGCCTGTAAACTTCGCCTGCGAAAAATCCTTGTCATACAAAATTATCTGTTCGCTATTGAGACAGACAGAGCGATATTCTTTCACAATATTAATAGGCTCTTGGGCGAGGGCAACATAGTCATAACTCTTAGAATTAATATCAAAGATGACATTTAAAGCATTTCTCATTTGCTGCGGATCGTGGCATTTGAAAACATTGCTTCCCCCCGAACCCCGATTTCTTTTTAAAATGAGTGGCAACTCAAAATGTTTCTCGATTTCCGTCAGGATTTCGTCAATGGAAGAAAATTGCAAATACTCTTTATATTTCTCATCGCAATAGGGAGAAATATAAGACATAGTGCGCGGCATCTTCACCACATCTTGGAAAACTTGATAAAAATACTGTTTATCTTTAAAAAT
The DNA here is from genome assembly GCF_006861605.1 of Pseudanabaena sp. UWO310. Lineage (NCBI taxonomy): Bacteria > Bacillati > Cyanobacteriota > Cyanophyceae > Pseudanabaenales > Pseudanabaenaceae > Pseudanabaena > Pseudanabaena sp. UWO310. The sequence continues at coordinate 50,231 of NZ_SELU01000016.1, forward strand.
TTCGGCAACAGATTGAGGAGTCAATGGTGTTGCATAGTTAGTGAAGTAAACTGCGCGATCGCGCAGTTTAACTTTGACTAAATTCTGATTGGGATGCAAGATCTCATAGTCAAAGGACAACTTTTTACAAGCTGCCATTAACATTTTGATATTCGTCAGCATAGTTATTAAAGTTATTAAACTCTACAAAATCAGTTGGGAAAATCAAAAGGGTGATTGGCGGTGCTTTGCGCCGCCAATCACCCTTTCGATTTTTTGTTCTATAACGTGGCGATAGCTATAAAACATAGAAAAAACTAAAAACCAAAAACTAAAAACTAAAAACTAAGAATTGCTCAGAACTTGTCTTAATTGAGTTTCAGCCGCTTCAAGCGCTTCTGGCAACTTACCCGCATCCTTGCCGCCAGCTTGGGCGAGGTTGGGACGACCGCCGCCGCCACCACCGCAGATTTTCGCGATCGCACCGACAAATTTACCCGCTTGCAGTCCTTTCGCGATAACCTCCTTACTGAAGCAAGCAACCAATGTCACCTTCCCGTCTGGGCTAAAAGACCCAAGGACGACCGCACTATGTCCTAACTTTGCCGCTAGTTTTTCGGCAGCAGCTTTCAGAGCTTCTGCTTCGATATCGGGAAGTTGCGCGACTAGGATCTTAAAGGAACCCACTGCTTCGGCTTCATGGATGAGGGTGTCAGCTTTGACGAGGGCTAATTCTTGTTTGAGAGTTTCCACCTCTTTGTGGGCAGTTTTAAGCTCCTGTTGCAGCCCTGTAATCCGATCGCTAATTTCTTCAGGTTTAATCTTGAAGCGATCGCTTAAATCCTTGGCGATATTGTCGCGGACAGTTAAATATTCGAGGACGGCTTGACCTGCGATCGCTTCGATCCGCCTTACCCCAGAGGCAACACCAGCTTCCGAAATGATTTTAAATACACCAATTTCGCTAGTGTTTTTTACATGAGTGCCCCCGCAAAGTTCCATTGATACGTTAGGAATATCCATGACGCGAACTTCGGCTCCATATTTTTCGCCAAACATGGCGATCGCTCCCTTAGCCTTGGCTTGAGCAATTGGCATCACTTCAATTACCGAATCATGGGCTTCGGCAATCCAGTTATTGATTTGCAGCTCGATTTGCTGAATTTCGGCAGCAGTCACGGCTCGATTGAGATTGAAGTCAAAACGAAGACGATCGCCATCAACTAAAGACCCAGCTTGGGAAACATTAGGATCGACGATCTTTTTGAGAGCGGCTTGTAATAGGTGGGTGGCGGTATGGTGCGCTTGGATGCGGCGGCGATCGGATAGGGCGATTTGCGCGTTAACATGATCCCCGACCGTAATTTCACCCCGTTCTATCTGTCCGATGTGAACGAATAAATCGGCTTGCTTCTGGACATCACTAATCTGGGCGATCGCTTCACCAATGGCGAGATAGCCCTTATCTCCCACCTGTCCGCCTGACTCGGCATAAAAAGGAGTACGATCTAAGACGATTTGTACCTTATTACCTGCGATCGCTGTTTTTACGGATTCTCCATTAACTAGAATCCTTTTCACCTGAGCGGAACTGCCCAGTTCTTTGTAACCGAGAAATTCCGTTTTCCCAATTTCCTTGGCAATATTTACCCAGCTATCCTTTGCCATTAGATCGATGTCTTCATGGGCGGCTTGCGATCGCTCCTGTTGCTTCTTCATTTCCGCCTCAAATCCTGCCGCATCGACGACAAAACCTTCTTCTTCCGCGATTTCTTGGGTCAGTTCAAACGGAAATCCGTAGGTGTCATAGAGTGTGAAAGCATCTACACCTGAGATCGTCTTACTCGATTGCGATTCAGCTTTTTCGAGTATTTCTACCAGTAATTTTTCGCCCCTCTCTAGGGTTTGCAAGAAGCGAGTTTCCTCTATTTGAATTTCGTCTTTAATGACTTTTTCCCTTTCACGGGTGTTGGGATAGACGGATTCCGAAAGGGCGATCGCCACTTCTGCTACTTCCGAGGCAAAGGTTCCAGAAATGCCAATCAAGCGCCCATGCCGCACCACACGCCGCAATAGACGACGCATGACATAGCCACGACCGACATTGGAAGCATTAATACCATCAGCAATCATATGGACGACCGAACGTACATGATCGCCGATCACCTTCAGCGAAGTCTTTACCTTTTCATCGCTCTGGTGATAATCGAGCCCTGCCAGATCGGCAGCTTTTTTGACAATTGGGAAGATTAAATCCGTTTCGTAGTTATTGGGAACGCCTTGCAATACCTGAGCCATCCGTTCCAATCCCAAGCCCGTATCAATATTTTGCTTTTTGAGTTTAGTGAGACTGCCATCGGCTTCGCGATTTAATTCCATGAATACGAGGTTATAAATCTCTAAAAATCGCGAATCATCTTCTAAATCAATCGCATCATCGCCCAATTCAGGATGAAAATCAAAATAGATTTCGGAACATGGACCACAGGGACCCGTCGCCCCCGATGCCCAGAAGTTATCGTCACCCATCCGCTGAATCCGATGGGCGGGAATACCGATCGCATCTCGCCAAATCGCAAAAGCATCCTCATCGGTGTGATAGACGCTTACCACTAGGCGATCGGGTGGTAATTGAAATACTTTCGTGACTAATTCCCATCCCCAAGCGATCGCTTCTTTTTTGAAGTAATCGCCAAAGCTGAAATTGCCTAACATTTCAAAAAATGTATGATGACGGGCGGTTCTGCCGACATTTTCAATATCATTTGTCCGAATACATTTTTGAGATGTCGTAGCGCGAGGGACTTCCGCCTCCTGCTGTCCTAAAAAAATTGGCTTAAATGGTAGCATTCCCGCGATCGTCAGTAATACCGTCGGGTCGGCAGGGACGAGCGAGGCACTAGGCAATACCTTATGATCGCGCTCCTCAAAGAACCTGAGGAATTTTGACCGAATTTCAGCACCAGTAAGAGAAGGAAGGCTAGCCATAAAAGTTTGAACTAATTTTGAACTAATCAAGACAGGTAAATTTTTTGTACATGTATTGTAGCAACGTAAGTTTTGCTTAGGGCAGAAAACCCAAAAGATGAGTAGCAGCGCGAAGCCCTGCTACTCATCTTTTGCCTTTTGAGTCGCTATGAATTTTCCCTAATTTTTAGTTTGGGCAACTAGGTAAATGCGATCGCTTAATTGGCGTAATAACTGAGCAATATCCCCATCAGTGGACTGCAATTGGGCAACTTTTTCGCAGCTATACATGACCGTAGTATGGTCTTTACCACCGACTGCCTCGCCAATTTTGGGCAAGCTGAGATTCGTATGTTGGCGCATTAGATACATGACGTATTGACGGGCTTGACTAATTTCACGGCGGCGAGAATTGCCCAGCAGATCGGCTAGATCGATATTTAGGGTTTCGGTAACCACACTTAAAACCATCTCCGCCGAAACTTCCACAGGCTCTTTAGGGGGATTCAGCACGGGCGCGACATTTTCCACCGTCATGGGCAGCCCTGAAATCGAAATATAGGCAACGGTTCGCACCAACGCTCCTTCCAATTCGCGAATATTGGAAGTGTAGCTGGCGGCGATGTAATGGAGGACATCGGCGGGAATTTTGAGGTTGTCGTATTCGGCTTTTTTTTGCAAAATCGCCATGCGGGTTTCCAGATCGGGAACTTGAATATCGGCAATCAAACCCATCGAAAAGCGTGAGCAAAGACGCTCTTGTAAACGGGGAATCTGGGCAGGCGGGCGATCGCTCGCTAATACAATTTGTTTACCCGTTTCATAGAGCGTATTAAAAGTATGGAAAAACTCCTCTTGAGTGTATTCCTTGCCTTCAATAAATTGAATATCATCGACGATCAACATATCGATCTCGCGATATAGCTCCCGAAATCTCTGCATACTATCTTTACGAATTGCCGAGATCAGATCGTTCGTAAACTGCTCCGTCGATACATAGGCAATTCTGGCTTTTGGATCGATTTCCAGACGGTAATGGGCGATCGCTTGCATCAAATGGGTCTTGCCTAGACCCACGCCACCACATAAAAACAAGGGATTAAACTCACGTCCCGGCGCTTCGGATACAGCCAGAGCGGCCGCATGAGCCATCCGATTGGTAGAGCCAACTACAAAACGATTGAAATTATACTTGCGATTGAGGTTGCTAGGGCGCGGTGCATTGCCATTACTCTCGGTTTGAGAATTACTCTGACCATTGTCAAGGGGCGGTGGGGGAATGGCGGCTGCCATGGCTTGCACAGCCTCAGCGGCGATCGCTGTTTCAAGCATCCCATCCTGACTAACTTCATCTTTACCATCAAGATTTAGATTGAGTTCGGGTTGTCCCGTGGGCGGATCACTACTAGGAGCCGCGACGATATGAATCTCGACAGGATAACCAAGAATCTCGGTAACCGCATCGGTAATATTTTGAAAATAATACTTATGCAGCCAATTTTTGGCAAAAAGAGAGGGCGTACGAATGGTCAAGCGATCGGCCGTAAGCCCATCTGCCACAACTGTCTTGATCCATCCTTCATAGGTAGGACGGCTAAGTTGGCTTTCAAGCAGTTCGAGGACTTGATTCCAGAGGGTTTCTAAGGAAATATCAACTGACATCGTTGGTGGTGGTCAAGAGGGCTAACGGCGGATCACGATCTTATCGCGTGTATTAAAATTTTGGAGAATTACTTAATTGACTTAATGAATACTCTGCGGAATTCCCATATAAGCTCTGTAGCAAAATCTCATTCTAGCTCTAGAGCGCGAATAGCTCTCACTATAGGCGATCCCGCAGGAATTGGTACGGAAATCATTCTAAAGTCTCTTGCCGATCGCTATTTAGATGGTTCTTTAGAGCCAAATTTAGAGCCCTCTTTAGATCGTACTTTAGCCCGTAATTTACGTGGTTTAGAGGCTACATTCACGATCTTTGGCGATCGCCGTTACTTGCAAGAAACCTATAATTTGTTAATAAATCATAGCAATCTGCCACTGGCTGACCCCTCGCGCTTAGAGATTGTCGATATTTGCACCGAGGGCGATATTTCCTTGGGGATCGGCAATCGGGCAAGTGGAGCAGCAAGTTTTGCCTATCTCGATGCGGCGATCGCGGCAACCTTGGCGGGGGACTTTGATGCGATCGTCACCGCCCCGATCGCCAAGTCAGCATGGAAACAAGCGGGACATCACTATGCTGGGCAAACAGAACTGCTTGCTGAGCGCAGCCAAGTTGATGATTTTGGTATGTTGTTTGTGGGCAAGTCTCCCCATACTGACTGGGTATTGAGGACTTTGCTAGCCACAGTCCATATTCCTTTACATGAAGTCACGCAGAGGCTCACCCCCCAACTGATCGAGCAAAAATTAGAACTATTAAGGCGATCGCTATGGCAGGACTTTGGGATCGCTAACCCGCGCATTGCGATCGCGGGGATCAATCCCCATAGTGGTGAACAGGGGCAATTGGGACGGGAGGAGCTGGAATGGCTGCAACCTGCGATCGATCGCTATCGTCAACAACACCCCAATGTCCAACTTAGCAACCCCATTCCTCCCGATACCATGTGGCTCAATCCTGCCAAGGCTTGGCAGGATCGCGATCGCACTGACCTTGGTTATGACGCTTATCTGGCGATGTATCACGATCAGGGTTTAATTCCCGTCAAGCTTTTAGCCTTTGATCGGGCGGTGAATACCACAATCGGATTGCCCTTTGTGAGGACATCCCCCGATCACGGTACTGCCTTTGATATCGCTGGCAAGGGGCTCGCCGATCCCGCCAGTACGATCGAAGCGATCGCCTTAGCGGTGGAACTGGCAAATATACGCAAGCTTGGCTCTTAAGCTGCCCTCAATAAAAGAATGGCGGCGCTTCGCGCCGCTATTCTTTTATTGGGTTCCTAGTACATTTGGCGATAGCTACTGCCAAGTTATAGCTACCGCCAGTCTTGTTAGGACAGAATTAAAACCCAAGATCGTGTTGCCGCGCGGAGCGCGGCAACACGATCTTGGGTTTTATGTCCTGATACAGTTGGCGGTAGCTATAACTTGGCAGCAAAAAAAGGCAGCAAAAAAAGGGCGACGCATTGCGTCGCCCTTTTTTTAGTTGAATTATTCGGGAATAACTTGGATCTTGATTGTTGCGGTGACTTCAGCATGAAGCTTGATCGAAACATCAAAAGTACCTGTTTGATTGATTTCAGGGATTGTAATATCACGGTGATCGATTTCTAACATCGACTTCGCGGTAATCAACTGAGCGACTTCGCGATCGGTCACAGTACCAAAGATCGCATTACCTTCACCAACTTTTTTCTTGATAATAAAACCGCCAATGGTCGAGAGCGCAGTCTTACGGCTTTCGGCTTCTTGACGAATGGCAATCAAACGTTGACGTTCGACTTCCTTACGTCTTTCAACTTCTTTAACCACACCAGAGGTAGCACGAATAGCTAAACCCTGAGGTATGAGAAAATTTTGGGCATAACCCGGTGTTACCGATACTAAGTCGCCGAGTTTACCTAATTTTGTAACATTTTTGGTCAGCATGACCTGCAAATTACTCTTTGCCATGTGCTTTTGACTCTTACTCGTTTGAAGATAGATTGAGATCCATGAAAGTCTGCCATCAGCACTCTTTCATCAATCATAATTAGAATTACTGATAGCTATGGTCAAACAACGATGTTAGAACTAATATGTATATATTAGAATTTACGGTTTTAACCAGACTTTCTAGTATAGCGAAAAAACTGGCTTTGTAGACTCTACAAAAAATTTACGATGCAGCGTTGGCAGTTATCTAAAATCTCTGGACGAATTTTGCCTCTTTTCGTCTTATCTCTAGGAGCTGTAATGCTGCCTAGTTGTGCTTTTAATCAGCCAGCTAAACCTTTTAGCTCTGAGGCTTTACCGACGGAAGCGATCGCCGAAATCAGTGAAATTCGCAGTTTTCCAGTGCGGGTTAAATACATCAACGCCAATGCCCCCAGACCTGCAACCGTTGGTGTACCCCTCAAAGTAAATGAAAGCGTCAGTACCGAAGATTCCTCAACTGCCCAAGTAACTTTACGCAGTGGGGCAATTATTCGCATTGGTGGGCAATCGAGTCTAACCCTCAAACCCCAAAATCAAGTTGAATTTAACAACGGACGTTTGTTGGCATGGGCTGCCAAAGATAGTCAAGCTCCCGCTCAAATCCAAACCCCCTTTGGCGAAATTTCTAGTAACGATGGCACTTTATACGTAGAAATTCCTACCAAGGCAGCAGAGGATCGTCGGGTAATTGCCCTAGATGGGACGGTTACAGTGTTGTTAAAAAGCACTTCTGAAATTGTAACGCTCGGTAAGGGTGAAGAGATTAGCATCAAAGCTAACGGCAAGGCGACAACTCCCAAACGCCTTGACAAAGAAAGTATTGCTAAAAGCATTGCCAATAATTCACTTATCTTTGGGTTTAGTACTCAGTTGGCTAGCCTGCCCCAAATTACATCGGAATTTGGCGTAACGGCTTCGGTCAAGGAAGCAAACAAAATCGAGTTTCGTCGCGCTGACTTACCCAAGCCTAGCGAAAGCCCGAATCGCAACAAGGTTACCTATACTTCTGGGGCTGCCAATAGCGATCGCAATGATCGTAGCGATCGCCGTGATGATAAACCCGAACGCCCAAAGGAAGATACCACAGCGGCTAAAACCACTGAAACGCCATCGCCCAATGCGACCAGCAGTCCTGCACCCGTTAATAATACTAACTCTACGCCCGAACCTCAGCCCCAAAAGACTACTCAACCCTCTACCGTAACCACTAACCCCGTAGCCACTCCCGTAGAGCCCCCACCCCAACAACCCGCTCCTCTAGAACCACCACCACAGCCCGTCCAGCCCGAAGTTCCCCCTTCTTCGACTGCTCCTAAAACCAAGCCCTAAAGTAAGTATCTAGGTGCAATTAAATATAAAACCCCAAAAGCTGTAGCGCACGCACAGCGTGCGCTACAGCTTTTATTTCTGGTTTTTAATTTTATAGCCTTATATAATGTCATGCAACCTTAAATGGGGATAAAGCTAAAATTGGTGTGGCGATCGCAAACTCTTGTGTTAACATCTGACGCTTAAAAGGACACTGATCAAGAGTGTCAACAGGGTGTAGTGAGGTGATTAAAGATGTTGGCAGCAAAAAACATATCAAGAGATAGGGCTAAAACTTTTTTATTGGCAATAGTTAGTTTAGTAAGTAATGTAGCAAGTTTATATACGTTAACCTGTGGCTTAGTTAATCCTCTTGAGGCGATTAATTTTGACAATCCTCAGACGGTCACATCAATAAATACATCAACAAGCCTTTACCTTGCCCGCAATCCCTCATCAAATCTAGATGGGAGGATTAGCTCGACCCTAGTCGATAATCAGGGCAGGTTATGGATTGGTACTTGGCAAGGACTGAGGCAAATTGATTCACGCTCTGGAAAGGCGATCACTTCTATATCTCTCCCAAACTCGACTGTTACGGCCTTATTAGAAGACAATCGTGGTTATTTTTGGGTGGGGACGACTGCGGGGCTATATCAAATTGAACCTAGCTCTGGCAAGATTGAAAATATTGCCATCCAGCTATCTTCAAGTCGGATTCTCAGTTTAGCGATGGATCGGGCGGGATTTATTTGGGTAGGAACCGATCAAGGCATGACCCGCATTAGTCCCTACAACTCCGAGACCTATGCCCGTTTGCCCGACATTCCTGGAACAGCCGCTAATGTAATGCAGATCGACAATGCGGGCAATATTTGGGTGGGGACATTAAATGGTTTGTTTAAGATTAATCCTGGTACAGCCAAAATCACCGCTAGAATTCCCTATGTATCGGGGCAAATTGTCCAAGCTCTAACCATCGACCCCTCGGGAAAAATTTGGGCGGGCACACCACGCAATGTATACGAAATTAATCCCAATAGTAATAAGGCGATCGCCCGTATCAATTCGGTGACAGGACGCGATATTGTCGCCCTCGCCAGCAATAAAAATGGTGAACTGTGGATTGGTATGCGCGATGGTTTAGTCCTTGCCAATACCTACAATGGAGAAATTACTGCCTCTGTATATAATCTGCCCAGTAGCTCGGTGGTTAATTTGCTCATCAACAATCAACAGGTATTGATCGGTACTGAAGAAGGCTTGGGCAGGATTAACACTAAGCTCAAACCATCAGAGATCCCAAATGCCACGGCAGCCTTAATTTATAAGCTGTCGCCATAGCTGTTGCCCCAAAAGATGATTGGCGGCGCGAAGCGCCGCCAATCAATTATTTCTAGAAGCCTGTAGAGTTCATTAAGGGCTTTGAGAGAGCTAAGTAGCTAGGCGTATATAAAACGCCAAAAGCTGTAGCGCACGCGCAGCGTCCGCTACAGCTTTTGGGGTTTGGCTTTTAAAAACACAAAATTGCTATGCCATTTTGTGTTTTGGTATTAATTATGTCCAGCTACTTACCTATTAAAACTTTGCTGTAATGCGTCAGGGGTATTTACCCGAAAAGGCTCGGCTCCTAGGGATTTGGGATCGATGCGCCAACGTTCCTCAACGGTGCTGTACTCGGCAATTTTTTGAGAGCGGCGATTGTACAGCATGACATTAAAGTTTTGCTTTTGAGCTTCCGTGCCGAGTTTGAATAAAAATGTAAAGCGTTGTAAATAGTCCGATGCAATCCATCTAGTTGTATTGACGGTAATAATTGCCTGTTTTGCTTCAGAATCGATCGCAATATTTTCGACCCATCCCTCCTGTAAACGTTGAGACTTCCACCAAAGACTTGGCTCCACGGGTGCTTGGGGAATCGTAATATTTTCCTCGGCGATCGCTGCACGAGCGCTAAAAGTCAAAGGGGCGATCGCCCCAATACCTAACACCAGTAAAGCACCATGAAAAATACGATGCAGACTTTGATTCAGACCTTGATGCAGACTTTGCTTCAGACTTTGCTTCAAAATGCGATTCATAACTAATTTGTCATTCATCCGAAACCTCTTAGCGTATATTTCAGGATTTATCGCTATATTCACTCAAGTCAGGACATCAAACCCAATAGAGAGTTGCGGCGCGAAGCGCCGCAACTCTCTATTGGGTTTGATGTTTGTCCTAACATTACTGACTATAGCCATACTACATTTTGCTGAGGTGACAGACCGATAGTTTTTGATAAAAGTTGCATTTCATCGAGCTTTCATAAAAATCTATCGGGGTGCTTGCAAAGCTTTGTACTGCCAAACATTATAATTGCTTAATAATTGCTTAAAAAGAATTCTTAGAACAGCACAAACATAAATATCTCTGCAAGCTTACAGCTTTTATCTCTATAAGTTAAGTAATTGGGCTTAATTAAGTATAAAACCCTAAAACCTGCGGCGCACGCTGCGCGTGCGCCGCAGGTTTTAAATCTGGATTTTAACTAACGCGAACGGGAAGTCCCGCACTCTATCCGTTTACAAGGATGAGTGACGGGATGAAAGTGAGCCAGAAATAAATTGAGCGATAGCGAATCAATATAAATTCTATCTGTTATAATAGTCTTATCAGTATTCGATATTCTTGATAAATGTATAAGGCATACAAATATAGAATTTATCCCACAAGTGAGCAAGAAACCTTGCTTGCGAAGTCTTTTGGCTGTGCGAGATGGTTCTGGAACTATGCCTTGAATCTATGTCAAGAAACCTATAAAACTACTGGCAAAGGGCTGACTAGAGGATACATACAAGGCTTGCTCCCTGCACTCAAGAAAGAATACGAATGGCTAACCGAACCCTATTCTCAATGTTTGCAAGTAGTCGCATTGAACCTATCCACTGCCTATAAAAACTTTTTTGATAAACGTGCCATGTTGCCTAAGTTCAAATCTAAGCATGGTAGGCAGTCAATCAGTTATCCCCAAAATGTCAAGTTTGACGGTGACAATATCAATCTTCCCAAGATTGGCTTGGTTCAATGTCAGCGTCATCGTGATTTTGAAGGTGATATCAAAACCGTCACTGTTTCTCGCAATCCTGACGGAAAACACTTTGTTTCTGTCTTGGTTGACGATGGCAAAGCTAATCCTGAGTTAATACCAGTGGATAAAGCTATCGGTATTGATGTGGGATTAACCCATTTTGCAATTACCAGTGATGGCTCTAAGTTTGATAATCCTAGATTTTTTATCAAACATCAGCGCAACTTAAAGTGCAAACAGCAAAAGCTATCCAAGAAAAAGAAGGGTAGCCAAAATCGTAAAAAGGCAAGACTTGCCGTGGCAAAAGTTCACTCTAAAATTGCCAGATGTCGCGAAGATTTTCTGCACAAACTATCCCGCAAGATAGTCAACGAAAACCAAGTTATTGCCGTAGAAAATCTCAACATCAAGGGCATGGTTAAAACCCATAATCTAGCCAAAGCGATTAGCGATGTTGGTTGGGGTATGTTCTGCACAATGCTCAAGTACAAATCTGAAAGCGAAGGGAAACAATATATCGAAATTGATCGATGGTTTCCTAGCTCTAAAACTTGCCATGTATGCCTAAATCGAGTTGAAAATCTCGCTCTTGATATTAGGGCATGGACTTGTAAGCATTGTGGTACTCACCATGATCGTGATGTAAATGCAGCGATCAACATTAGAAATGAAGCCTTGCGGATTATCTCGTTAGGAACTAGCGAGTCTGCCTGTGGAGGGGATGTAAGTCGATCTGGTAAAACTTCGGTTTTGTTGGACGCTATCCCCGTTGAATCAGGAAGCCAGCACTGTACCGCCTAAGCGGTCAGCGTCTGGTAGTTCACTTCCCAGCTACTTAACTAAATGCCAGACTAAGTAAATGCCAGACTAATAAATAGGAGTAATATCATGCCAGTTGTGGCAGTGATCGACTATGACATGGGTAATCTGCACTCAGCCTGCAAAGGTTTAGAGATGGCAGGTGCAACCCCAATTGTCACCAACGATCCCCAAAAATTAGCCGCTGCCGATGGGATTGTTTTGCCAGGAGTAGGATCGTTCGATCCCGCGATGCAAAAATTACGGGCGACCCAATTAGAGCAACCCATTCATGAGGCGATCGCTTCAGGGAAACCATTTTTAGGAATCTGTTTGGGAATGCAAATCCTATTCGAGAGTAGTGAAGAAGGGGAAGAAGCAGGCTTAGGAATTATCAAAGGTCAAGTCAAGCGGTTTACCCATGAGCCTAGCCTGACGATCCCCCACATGGGTTGGAATCAGCTTGCGTTAACCCAAGCCCATTGTCCGCTTTGGCAAAACCTTGGCGCTAACCCTTGGATGTATTTTGTCCATTCCTATTACACTGATCCCATTGACCAATCGGTTACAGCCGCAACAACTACCCACGGCAGCCAAACCGTAACCGTAGCGATCGCCAAAGAAAATGTCATGGCTGTGCAATTTCATCCAGAGAAATCATCCAATGACGGGATACATTTGCTGTCCAATTTCGTCAGAATGATCAGCGCGTAGCATAATAGTAGAGTCTTGTGAGATTTATGAAGATCCAAATGATCAAAAAACTGGGTATTGTTTCTTGTCTTGCTGTAGCTTGTGCAGTTGTTTCACCCTCTGTAGTTCGCGCCCAATCTAATGCAGGATTTATTCTATTTGGCGGAATCAAAGATAGTGCACTTGACTATTGTCTCGACAGTGGTACCAGTGGTCGAAGCGATCGCTACTACTTAGAAGTGAAACCACAAAAATTTAAGGTCTCCGAAGTGATCGTTACCTACCCAGAGCATTTCACAGGTAGCTTTGATACGTCTGATATCAAGTTGCGGGTAACCGATCAATGTCGTGGCGGTAAAGATTTGGAAATCGAATCGGCAACTTGGGATAAAGAAACTCGTCGCATCACAATTATTCCCAAGGAAGCGATTCCCTCAAAAACAGCACTACGCGTCGTGATGTCTAACGTCAGAAATCCTGATTACGGCGGTTTTTATCAGTTTGATGGCAGAGTTATGCGTGCGGATGTTCCCGTGCCTGTTTACATTGGTTCTTGGGTCATTACGCTCGACTAATACCAAAACACAAAATGGCGTAGCCATTTTGTGTTTTTAAAACCCTTACTGGGTTTGGTTCTCAATTCCCAAAATTGTAGCCACACTTTTGGGAACTGGTATAAAAGCGATCAAAGTATCAACAATAAAGGAGGGTGCTTTGCACCCTCCTTTATTGTTAGTTAACGTGAATTCGGGATAATGGGAAACGGGCTTTGAGAAAGGGTTTGCGTAGCAAACCCTTTCTCAAAGCCCAAAAGTAAAAGCCGCACAAGCTTGGCTTGCAGGCGACACAGGCTTTGGTTTTATTCTTTAGCTATACTGATGTACTTAGTTGCTCGGACATTTTGAAAATTCAAATATGCATATTTTGATTAGTAATGATGATGGTATTTATGCTCCGGGGGTAAGGGCGCTAGCAGAGGCTCTCAGCAAAACCGAGCATCAAATTACTGTAGTATGTCCCGATCGCGAGCGATCGGCTACGGGGCATGCCCTGACCTTACAAGAACCCCTCAGGGTCGATCGCATTACTGACATTTACCCTCCGAGTATTGAGGCTTGGGCTTGTTCGGGTACGCCTTCGGATACCGTCAAGTTGGCTTTAGATGCCCTATTAGGCGATCGTCCCGATCTGGTGCTATCGGGCATTAATCGCGGCGCAAATCTGGGAACCGATGTTTTATACTCTGGCACTGTATCGGCGGCGATGGAGGGAGTACTTGAGGGAGTGCCAAGCATTGCCTTTAGCCTCGCAGGTTTTACCCATTTAGATTTTAGTGCGGCTGCGAATTTTGCTAAAAAAATGGTGCAGGCGATCTCCGATTATGCCCTAGAGGAACCAATTTTATTGAATGTCAATATTCCTGCCATTGATGAGGAAGATATCTGCGGTGTAGTTGTTACGAGATTAGGAATTCGTCGCTATCGCGATCAATTTGAGAAACGCATCGATCCGCGCGGCAAAATTTATTATTGGTTATCGGGTGTGGTCATCGAAGAAGAAGCGGAAGCCGATACCGATATCCAAGCAATTAGGGATAACTACATTACGATTACGCCACTCAAGCCCGATCTCACCTTCACTGCGGCGATTCCTTTTATAAAGACATGGACAGACAAGTTAACTAATTTGCCCAGTAGATAAATTATAGCGGTAGCCAGTTATATCAGCCCAAACCCCAAATAGAGTTGCGGCGCTACGCGCCGCAACTCTATTTGTTAGCTATAGAATCTGTGTCAATCGCGCAGCGATTGACACAGATTTTAGTTTTTATCTAATATCGTAACCAAACAAATTGGGATCGGCTCCATCCAGTTTTAGATCTGCCAATCCGTACTCAACCCATCGGCGCGTTACGCGATCGGCAACCTCAGGATCGCTCTCTAAAGGATCGCCCCAATCGCGATCGGTTTCAGGATAGATTTTGGTTGTTGCATCAATTCCCATTCGTCCACCTAAACCTTCCTTCTCACAGGCAAAATCGAGGGAGTCAAAGGGATTATCGGGCAAAATAAATACATCGCGGGTCGGATCGACCTTAGAGCTTAGTGCCCAAACTACCAGCCTCGGATCGCGAATATTGATCGTATGATCGACGACGATCACAAACTTAGTGTAGGTAAACTGAGGCAATGCGCTCCAAAAGGCTAGGGCGGCGCGTCTAGCCTGTCCAGGATATGCTTTTTTGATGGAAATAATAGCTGCCTTATAGGACAAGGCTTCCATTGGCAAAAAGAAGTCGGTGATTTCTGAAACCTGCTGGCGGAGGATGGGAGTATAGATACGATTAAGTGCGATCGCCATCATTGCTTCTTCTTTAGGAGGTAAGCCGCTAAAGGTGGTGAGATAGATGGGATCTTTGCGATGGGTCATGCAATGGAATCTGATCAAAGGAGCCTGCTCATTAATCCCACCGTAATAACCCATGTGATCGCCAAAAGGTCCATCGGTTCCCACTTCATGGGGTGTAATCGTTCCTTCTAAAACATACTCAGCACAGGCAGGTACTTCTAAATCTAGGGTTTTACATTTGGTAAGCTGTACGCCTTCATTGCCATAGAGTCCCGCAAAAATCCATTCTGATAAATCGACAGGAATCGGCGTTGCAGCTGCCATGATTAAGACGGGATCAACCCCGATCGCGATCGCAATTTCGAGTTTCTTCCCAGCCTCTGTTGCTTTGCGCAAATGTCTCGCCCCACCGCGCACGGAGAGCCATTGTACCGTCATCGTGTTTTTGGACTGCTGCTGCAAGCGATAGACACCCACATTAGGAATGCCATTTTCGACATCTTTGGTGATTACTAGGGCGAGAGTGACGGCGCGACCACCATCCTTAGGATAGGGTTTGAGAATGGGAATCTGATCGAGATCTACTGCATCTCCCTGTAAAACTACTTCCTGACAAGGAGCATTTCCAAATAGAAGCTTTTGCGGACGAGATTTAACTACATCAAAGAGAATCTTCCCAAATTCGATCGCCTGTGAGATTTTCTTCGGTGGCTTCGGGCTTTGTAACTTGCCTAATTTCTCACCTAGCACTTCTAATTCTGACTGCTCCTTCATACCCATTGCCCAGCAGACTCGCTCGACTGTTCCTAGCAAATTTACTGCCACTGGTGTTTGATAACCCTTAACGTTCTCAAATAACAGTGCTGGTCCTCCCGATTGCAACAGGCGATTGCTAATCTCAGCAATTTCTAACTGGGAATCAACTTCGGCTTTGACACGATGGAGTTGTTTGCTCTCTTCGAGCAGTTTGAGAAACGATCGCAGGTCACGGGTCATAGGGCTATGGGGAATGGGCAATGGGTCAATACCCTATTGTAACTAAATGTTACGTTTATTACCCGTTAATCACCTAACTAAATTCAAGGCTTCAATTGTAACGAGCCCACCTTCAACTGCCTCAATATGAAGTTGAAAACCATACAACAAACCCATCCCCACTAATGGATATGAATATGCTGCTTACAATCCTAGGCTTTTGGCATGTGCACAGTCAGCATTTGCGCCTTCGGCATCGCCAAGTTTTGCCTTTGCCATGCCGCGATTAAAGTAGGCTGGTGCGGCAGTTGGCTCTAGTTCGATTACTTTGGAATAGTCCTCGATCGCACCTGCATAGTCTCTAATTTCTGAGCGATCGTAGGCGCGGTTGTAGTAGGCTTCGGCATAGGTCGGATCGATCGCAATTGCCTCGGTATAATCGGCGATCGCCCCCTCAAAATCATCATGTTCGGCGCGTTCCATACCGCGCTCATTATAAGCTTCAGCAGAATTTAGTTTTTCCATTTTTCTTTTTCCTTATACCCTCAAGGTGTCAAAATAACTTTACCCTAAGTTCAAATATGCCGATTGCTTTATGAATTCCAAGCTCAAACTACCCATACCCAAGTTTTTGCAAACCCTGCAATCATCGTGGCTCAGCAGCCAAGCTAGGTTTTTTCAAATAATTAGCCCATTGCAAGCGTGGCGCGAAGGTAGTCGCTTGTTGAGTGCTAAATTTCTGGGTGGCTTACTAGTGGTAATGCTAGCGACCTTGCCATTTTTAGAAAATGCTCAAACAGGGGTAATCGGTGCAGCCGTAGCGATCGCATGGCTATTACTATGGCTTAGCGATCGCCGTGACGAGCAGGATCAATCAGTACCAATTTGGACTGCCATACATACGCCTTTGATTGCTTATTGGGCGATCGCCTTAGTTGCCACTTTGCTATCACCCGTGAGGGTTGCGGCTGCCGATGGCATGGTAAAACTCACGCTATATATGCTTGCCTTTGTGTCGATGAGCCGCTTGATGCGCTTGGGATGGCGATCGATTTTCATTGGGGCATATTTGGGTTCGGCGTTAGTTGCGAGTGCCTATGGGGTGCAGCAATGGTATCTGGGTGCACCTGAGCTGGCGACATGGACAGATCCTACTTCTGAGACGGCAGGCGTTACCCGCGTTTATAGTTTTCTGGGAAATCCCAATTTGTTTGCGGGTTATCTAATGGCAGCCTTACCATTGGGAGCGATCGCGGCAATCCATTGGCGCAACTGGGGCATGAAGACCTTAGGAATATTGACGGCTATTCTGGGAGCCTTTTGCATTACGCAAACCCAAAGTCGTGGAGGACTGATGGGAATTGCCGCCGAAAGTTTTACCTTGGTGTTACTTTTGGTTTATTGGTGGGGCAAACGCTTGCCGAGTTGGACTTTTCCTTCGGTATTAGGTGGAACTGCAGGGGCGATCGCTTTGGGAACAATTCTCGTCCCCACATTGCGTAAGCGGGTAGGTAGTATTTTTGGAACCGATGATAGTAGTAATGCCTTTCGGGTTAATGTTTGGCAATCGGTTCTTAATATGATTAGGGCGAAACCAATTTTAGGAATTGGTCCTGGTAATAAAGCTTTTAATCAAATCTATCCGCTCTATCAGCGATCTGGTTATAGTGCCTTGGGTACTTATTCTGTACCATTGGAGATTACCGTAGAAACAGGCATAGTCGGCATAATCTGTTATAGCTGGCTAGTTTTTACAATTTTCCGTCAAGGGTGGTTTGGTTTAAATCGATTGAGAAGCGATCGCGATTCGAGTGGTTTATGGATTATTGCCGCGATCGCGACTTTAGTGGGAATGCTCGTTCATGGTTTAGTGGATACCGTCTGGTATCGCCCACAGGTGCAATTACTTTGGTGGTTGGCGATCGCGATTATCAGCAGCTTTTATATCGCTCCCATACCCACAGAGGAAGAAGAAAATAACTTGCAGTCAGAAGATTCTCTTGATTTAACTTGATAAAAAGGGAAAGAGGCGCAACGCGCCTCTTTCCTTTTATTTGGAATATAAACTTTGTAGAGTTGGAATAAAGGAAGGATAGGAAATTGCGGCGGATTCGGCGCGGTTAATTGAAGTTTTGCCTTTGGCGACTAGGGCGGCGATCGCTAAACTCATCGCAATCCGATGATCGTCATAACTCTCTACTTCTGTACCCGTGAGTAATTTTCCGCCAACGATCTCCATGCCGTCAGGACGTTCCGTGACATTTGCCCCTAACTTAGTCATTTCCTTGACCATCGCCACAATGCGATCGCTTTCCTTGACGCGCAGTTCTTCGGCATCCTCGATGACGGTCGTTCCTTCCGCACAGGCGGCGGCGATCGCTAAAATGGGAATCTCATCGATCAATCGAGGAATTACCGCACCACCAATCCGACAAGCCTTGAGAGCTGCTGATCGCACGCGTAGATCGGCGACAGGTTCGCCCGTAACTTCCCGTTGATTTTCGTAGGTAATATTGGCTCCCATTTCGGCAAGGACTTCTAGAACTCCCGTACGGGTAGGATTGATGCCTACGTTCTCAATTAATAGATCGGAATTTGGAACGATGGAAGCGGCTACTAACCAAAAAGCCGCCGAACTGATATCTCCAGGGACGGTGATCTCTTGCCCTACCAACTTTGCGCCCCCCTTGACGGAAACGGTATTCGTTTCTATGTCAACGGTAACTTTTGCCCCAAAGGCCGCTAACATTCTTTCGCTATGATCGCGCGATCGCTCTGGTTCGGTAACGATCGTCTCGCCATCAATCATTAGCCCTGCGAGCATGATGCAAGACTTGACCTGAGCCGAGGCTACGGGAGACTGATAGTGGATTGCTTTGAGATTTTGCCCTGAGATTGCCAAGGGTGCGCGCGCTCCATTCTCTCTGCCCCAGATATTTGCGCCCATTTGGCGTAGCGGATTGACCACGCGAGACATCGGGCGCGATCGCAAGGAATTATCACCCGTCACCGTAAAAAAGCGATCGGGATGACTTGCCAAAATCCCCAACATCAAACGTAAGGTCGTCCCCGAATTCCCAGCATTTAAAACATCTAGCGGCTCTTTTAAATTTCCCAATCCGATCCCCGCGATCGTCACTAATTCTGAATTAAGGGGAGAGATCGCTGCTCCCATCGCATTAAAGCAAGCCGCCGTACTGCGAGGATCTTCACCGAGCAACAAACCTCGAATAGTGGTTACCCCTTCCGCCAGAGAGCCGAGCATCAAGGCCCGATGCGAAATTGACTTGTCCCCAGGGATGGTGATTTGTCCGCGCAAGCCCTGCGGCAATTGGCCTGCGTCAATATTGAGGAGGTGATGGGTTTGAGTAGTATCGAGGTCAATCATGTTAGAGTCAGTTAGCAATTAATATTACATTAAGACAAAATCACGGCAAATTTAGACTTAATCAACGCCATCAACGTCATCACCAGCTTTTTATGAATTCCCCTGAGCCAAATTCTGCTGATTTATCTGCTGATACAAATGCTGAGCGAAACCCGATCGCTACGGCAAGCATCGCAGAAATGGAAAGATCGCCACGACAAAATCTCGGTTCGTTTCTCGATCGCCTTTATGGGACTTTGTTTTTACCGCAGGCAACTTTTGAGGAACTTAAGGCAAATCCTACCTTCGAGCAAGCCTTGATTGTAATTGCTTTGGTTAATTCGCTGGAAACTCTTCGCCTTGAGCGGTTTACGATTTTCAAAATGTTTGGCTCGATGGTTAGTGCGGCGATCGGCTGGTTGTTTTTTACATTTTTACTTCAGCAGTTGGCTAGTGTTTTTCAAAAGAAGGTCGAGATGAAAGTCTTACTGACCCTGACAGGCTTTGCCAGCTTGCCTTGGCTGTTTATGGCTCCCGCGCTCAGCTTGCCGATCCAGTCGCGAACGAACGCAGCGATTGCGGTCATTATCTGGTTTATCATCTGGCAAGTTTGGAGTGCCTCAGTTGTCTTAGAAATTAAGATCTGGAAAACCCTAACGATCTTTCCTTTAGCGATCGCTGGTGGTGTGGTGGCTTTAATTTGGCTTGGCAATGCCTTTAAGTTGATATTTAGTATCTCGTTTTAAATATATAGCTGCCGCCAACTGTATATAAGGATGGGCGGTGCAAAGCGCCGCCCATCCTTTTCTCTTTTTTATCGGGTGAGGGCAAATTTACAAGTCTCGATGGTTTGTTCGTAATAATTTTGCAATTGTCGGGTGGCTGCATCCCAACCCCATTTTTCGGCTTCTAGTCGCGCCTCAATGCACATATAGTCATTGCGATTTTCATGGCGATTTTGCAATAGATTTTCGGTGGCTAAAACTAAACCATTGCTATCAGTGGGATCGAATAAATAGCCATTAAGCCCATTGGTGACAATATCGGGAATACCTCCTGAATTAGCTGCTACGACTGGACAGCCTGCCGCCATGGCTTCAAGAAGGACTAGTCCGAGGGTTTCCGTCCGAGATGGAAATAAGAAGGCATCGCTAGAAGCAAAAGCAGAAGCGAGATCGTCGCCGCGCAGATAGCCCACAAAATTAGTATTGGTATCGGCAAAAATTTTCTCTAACTCTTGGCGATAGGGACCATTGCCAACTAGTGCAAGACGGCTATGCGGGATTGCTTGCAGCACGGGCAAAATTTGCTGGATTTCCTTTTCGGCGGATAGCCTACCGACGTAGAGAAATAGGATGTCTTCGGGATGTCCTTCGGTCAGGCGCGATCGCATTTCTGCACTCTTAAAGCGTGGGTGAAACTGGACGGTATCGACACCCCGTTGCCAGAGATCGAGACGCTCGACCCCATGCGATCGCAATTCATCGATCATCACTGTCGAGGTACAAAGGTTTAGAGCAGCTTGGTTATGGGTATTTTTCACCAATTCCCACATCACCCCTTCCAGAAAACCTAAACCATAGTGCTGTAAATATTGCGGTAAATGGGTGTGATAGGAAGCCATAAGAGGATAATTCATCGTTTTGGCATAATATAAACCCGCCATGCCCAAAATGGCAGGATTTACAATATGCACGATATCTGGCTTGAATTGCTCCAACGCGTGACCGATGGAAGGGCGTGGCAAAGCAAGTTTTAATTCTGGATAGAGGGGAAAATCAAAGGCTGATACGCCATAGATCTCTGCCCCACAATATTCCTTCAGCCCCCCATCGGGCGAGAACACCAGTACTTGATTACCGAGCTTGACCAGATACTCAACGGTATATTTGAGGCGGGTAACGATGCCATCAATTTTTGGCAAAAAAGTCTCGGTAAATATGGCGATACGCATAGTATGACTGTACGGAATCGTTGTCTGAGGTTTGACAGCATCATACTATAGCGCTAAGCCCCATCTAAATAAAAAGCGTCCTATGGTGGTTTTTTATTTACAGTACTTTGCATTTTGTCAGTGGATGCAGCCCATAAGTTGCCCACGCGCAAATCCCAAAAGATGAGTGGCAGTGCTTTGCACTGCCACTCATCTTTTGTTTTTTTACTCAATTTAGAGGTTAGATAAAGCGCCACGCGCCCCATCACGAGAAATTTTTAGATATTCCGTATTAACGCCCGATTCGCGGGTGAGAGAAACCTTGCCCGTACGAGCAATTTCGCGAATGCCAAACTTATTTAACATCTTCAAGATGGCAACCATCTTTCCAGGATCGCCCACCACTTCGATTGTCAAGAAGTCGTCAGCCACATCAACAATACGGGCGCGGAAAATTTGCGCTATTTCAATAATTTCCGATCGCACATTTGGCGCAGCATTTACCTTGACAAGCATCAGCTCGCGCTCTACACAAGGAATATTAGTAAAGTCGAGAATGGTAATCACGTTGATCAGTTTATGCAACTGCTTGGTGATTTGCTCAATCGTGTGATCGTCGCCAGAGACAACCATCGTGATGCGCGTAAATCCATCTTGCTCGGCAGTTCCCACCGCAAGGCTCTCGATATTAAAACCTCGGCGGGCGAACAAGCTAGCAATGCGGGTCAGCACGCCTGCCTCATCTTGGACGACAACGGAGAGAGTATGTTTCATGGTGACAAAGTCGGAAAATAAACAGCACAGTAGACTATATTAATGACTTTGGTTACCTTATTGCGATTATCAAGATACATATTGATAACGATTAAGGTGCTTTGCTTCCAAAACTAAAGGGGGGCTTTGCGTCCTTCTTTAGGCAATTTATTCCCCCATCACCCATATGACTGCTCAGTTTCATCACGTTCCCGTCCTTGCCGAACCCACGATCGCAGGTTTAGCCATTACCTCAGGCGGCGTATATCTCGACTGTACCGTAGGCGGCGGCGGGCATAGCTCGTTGATTTTGCAAGCGGCCGAAAATGTTCACCTAGTTGGAATCGATCGCGACGAAATGGCGATCGCGGCGGCTAGTGAAAAATTACAAGATTATCAAAACCAAGTCTCGTTCTGGCGCGGTAACTTTTGTGAATATCAGCCCGCCGCAGATTTGCAATTTGATGGCATCCTTGCCGATTTGGGCGTAAGTTCGACCCAGTTTGATGTGGCGGAGCGGGGATTTAGCTTTCGAGAATCAGGTGATCTCGATATGCGGATGGATAATCGCCAAACTCTCACTGCTGCTGAAATTGTGAATCACTATCAAGAAGTGGAACTTGCGGATATCTTTTTTAAATTGGGAGAAGAGAGATTGTCCCGCAGGATTGCCCGTCAAATCGTCGAGAAGCGTCCCTTTAAAACTACCTTAGAACTGGCTAATGCAATTTCTGCTTGCGTCCCTTCCAGTTATCGTCATGGCAGAATTCATCCTGCTACCCGCACCTTTCAGGCTTTGAGAATCGCTGTCAATCGCGAATTAGAGAGCCTTGAGAAATGGCTTGCCATTGCCCCGAATTGGCTGAAAGTGGGGGGCAAAATTGTGGTGATTACTTTCCATAGTCTCGAAGATCGCATTGTTAAGCATCGGTTTCGTGAAGATGATCGCTTGCAGGTGCTCACTAAAAAAGTAATTATTGCCACTGATGAAGAAAATCGGGCAAATCCAAGAGCGCGATCGGCGAAGTTACGGATTGCTCAAAGGGTTGAGTAAAGGGTTGAGTAAATTTACGAGACTTTCAACCAGTCAAAGATATCCCTAGCGGTAATTTGCCAAGTTTCTAAGCCTTCTAATCATCGGGAAATTGCCAACACATAATCCGTTCGACATTTTTGGAGCCACATCGACATGCTTCGGCATGGGAGGCGACCCATTCATAATCACATTTACGACAGTGATGTAAGACATTATTAATATTGGCGGCGGCAATGCGATCGCGTCCTGCTTTTAGTTCTTCAGGTGTCAGGACAGATTCAGGATCATTTGGCTCAGTCATTATTTCCACAATATCTGTATTGGATAATTATTGAAAGATTGGTCGCAACCGACGACAATTAAATTGTTGCTGATTGCCTGTGCAATTATCATTCGATCGAATGGATCTCCATGATGTAAGGGAAGATTTTTATAAATCTGCGTATCGGCAAAGGTAATTGATAAAATCTCGATTTGCAATGAATTTAAAACATCTAATAAATCATCAAATTGGTTTTGCAGCGTAAGTTGATTTTTACCAGTTTTGATTGCTATTTCCCAAAGGCTAATAATACTCAGATATACTTTGTCGGCTGACATTTCGATCGCTTCTCTAGCTTTTTCGGTTAACTTTGGGTTGCCCTCGATATACCAAATGAATGTATGCGTATCTAAAAGAATATCCATGCTTACATATACTCTGCAAACTCTTCCATTGGCGAGTCAAAATTATCGGACATGGTAATTTTGCCTTGCCAAATGCCAAATCCATCGCGTTTTTTAGCTTTTTTCTCTTCCAAAGCTTCTACGATGTCGTTATTTTGCTTGGCATAGTTACTTTTGAGAAACTCAATATAATGAAATACTTCTATCTGTAGAGAATGGGGCAGTTGTTTTAAGCTCTCTTCAATGTTTTGAAAGGTTGTTGTTGGTAGCACGATCGCTTCTCCTTGCTAGCTTTAACTAAAAATATCATAACTTTGTTGCTTAACGGTTGGTGAATCTCGCTAGGCTGATATCAGGTGAAGGGTTTGTTGATTTTGTAGATACTCTATGACCAATAATCTGAGATAGTCCAACATACAGATATATGACTGCATCTGTGGATAATGCGATCGCGCTTCGCTGTAGAGTTGAACGATGAGGTGGTTGTTAAATACGCTTAGTTTTTGTAGTTCGGCGATCGCTTGGTGATCGTTTCTTAAACTTCCTGATGCGGCGATTTGGCTGGCGTAACCGCGAATACTTACTGTCAGTAATTCAATTTCTTCTAATGGGGTAAATTCTGCTTCGGATTGGGTGAAGTTTTGAGCAATTTGTTTGCGTTCTAGTTTGGTATTTTGATAGTGCACGGTTAACTGCTCTAGGAGTTGAGCAATATAGTTTCGCTGAGATGTTAATTGATTTTGAGTTTGTGTCATTTGTTTATTCCTCGTTAGTTCCATAGGTGACTATTTTTTCAATGCCATATTGGTCTGGTCGCACGATTAGAAATTCTGTAGGTTCCTGCTTCCCATTCCTTGAGATAGTTGAGTAATTCAGCTATTTCGGTATCGGTATGTCCTTCAAGGATTTGGGCTAGGTATGGGTCTATGGGCGACTCATCTTGCATCTATTTTTGTGGTTTCGGGTATATGGTCATTTTCATTTGTTCGATCTTGCATCCTTTGAATGAGTTCGTCTAATTCTATGGGGATTTTATTGATAATTTGCTTGAGCCAAATGTTGAGGACGATCTGTATTTTTTGTCGTTCTGTAGGGCTTAAGTTTCGATAGGCTCTAGCAATTTCTGGTTCGACTTCGATGGTGATAGTTTCCATAACTTACCTCTAGTTTTTCCTTTTTAATTTTTACTTGCTCTCAATGCCGTGTAAGATGGCGATGATAATTTCGTAATCTTGATAATCCAATCCTTCGCAGAGAATATCTTCATCCCTTTGTCCGTTGAGAATTTTCCGAATTGCAATGACGAGGTTTTGCCAACCATGTGGGATCATTTGTCCCAGAAATGTCTCTAATCGATGTCTAAGCTCATCATCATCAACTGCCTTCACCGTACCGTCGATAAGCTTGGTATGTTGGCTTAGCTCATACTTTGTGCCTACAAAATTGGCGTGAGACTCGCGAGAAAGGCGGCGATAGTCCCGTGCTTTGGCTGTATCACCTTGTTTATCACTAATCTCTGCTAAGATGCTGTACGTCTTCCAAATCTCAGATGCCACAGAATCAAGGTTTTTATCTATGGTCAGTCCTTCTTCTGCTAATTGTTGTGCTTCGTTGAGACGATCAGGAAATTGTTGCAGTAAATTAGCAAGGTTTTTAATTGCTCCACATGCCATAACTCCATTACCTGAATCGCGAAAACCTTGAATCGCTTTGCGATACCATTCCTCAGCCTCTTTCATTTTTCCCGCACCTACACTAACAAGTGCTAAATGGTTCCAAGTCGTTACTGCTCCATTCGATCTACCGATTAAACCTTGTGCTTCCTTAATTCGCGCAGACTGGCGATAGGCTTGTTCTGCGTATGCCCATTGGCGTGATTCTTCAAATGTCCTACCCAAATTATGCCATGTAATCGCTTCTGCTAAGGGTTCTTTGAGTTGCTGAAAGATTGCAAGTGCTTTTTGGTAGAGTTGTAAGGCTTCAGGGAGTTTTTTTTGTACTAGTGCTAAAGTTCCAAGCTGTATTTGCATGACAGCTTCTCCTCGTCGATCAACTCCAAGGTCTTTTTTCATTGCTAACAATTCCTTGTAAGACTCATGTACTAACTCGTAGTTCCCCATAGCTATCAAGACATCTCCGAAATCTATCTGTAATGAGCTTATTTGTCGCTTCGTACCGTTATTTTGCTCTAACATTGCCGCAACTTCCAAGCCGAGGCGATAGTTTTCTGCCGCCCGTTCTGGCTGTCCCGTAGCCCAATAGCAACGTCCAAGCAAGTTTAGCGTAGTGCATCTCTCGTAGGTAGGTGTTGTTCCTAATTCTGACAAAATCTTCTTGAACACCATCTCCGCGTCAGCATAGCGTCCTGCGTTTTGTAACTGTTCACCCAGATTGATCTGTGTTAAATACCAAGTTTGTGATCCTGCCTCACTATCTATATGCTGCAACCGTTTCGTCAAGTCTTCCCGATCTTGATTTAGCCCGAAGACTTGCAAGAAGAAGTTAACTTTATCCACAAAATCTACCGCAAAGTCTTCACCTACTTTGATCGCACCGCGCACTGCAAACAGCAAATTCGATAGTTCCAGTTGAAAAATCTCTCTAGTTACAAAAGAATTTTTATCGTCCTCAAAATACAAATAATCCGACAGTTCGTAATAGCATTGAAAATGGTTACTGAGGAGTTCCTGTTTTTCGGTATTGGTTAGCCGTCCCCACATCGTAGACGCAAGGATCGGATGAAACTTAAGAAAGGGAATAGTCACCCCCAAACGAATCAAAGGTTCTGCTTGTATTAGTCCTATTGTTTCTAGCTGCACTCTAATTTTATTCCATTCCTTTTCTACTACTTCTGTAATTGCTACTAAATTATGCTCGAATACACTACCTTGAAATACCCCCAAGTTTTTAATCCATTCTTGCGCTTCAGGATCGAGACGATTTATCGACAGATTCAAAGAAGCAAGTAACGGATTATCAGGAGATTGCACCAGTAACTCCTCTAACTCCTTACGCACATCCAAAACCTGCCGATCCTTCAACTGTGCTGCCAACAAACCGATCGCTAAAGGCAAACGCTGCACAAGCTCAAACAACGCCAGCAAATCATTACGGAACGGTAAATCCAAACGTGGTGCAGGAGGCAACTTCAACAGCCTTTGGAAATAGTTCACCGCATCATCAGGTCGTAAACCCTCCAATTGCAAAGAAACGTGTTTATGGGGAAGCCAAGGTTTTTCTCTTCTAGCGTCAGGATCTTTAACTTGATAATCAGGATGATGCAAATCAGGTGTGCGTGTCGTTAGCAATACCCGACTTTCCCCCGCCTCCGACCATTCCTTCGCCGCATCTAGCAAACTTACCAACTGCTCCGCATCCAACGACTCCAAATTATCCAAAATCACCAACACCGACTGATCCGCCAACGCCCTAGTCACCGCCGCCGCATCGATCAAATTTGTTTCCAATACTGTCGCCAACACACTTACCGCATAGGACACCGCATCGATCCCCTGAAAATTGGCATAGCCCACCAAACACACCCGCGCAAACATCCCTGTCCGCAACAACCAACGCCCCACCTCCTCAGCCAAATAAGTCTTCCCCATCCCACCAAAACCCGAAATCGTCACCCGCCGCGTATCCCGCACATATGCCCTCTCGATCTGCCACAACTCCCGCGCCCTACCCCAAAAACCAGCCTTCTGCACCTCACTAATATTCCCTCCAATCTTCTCCCCCCTCTCCAAGGAGGGCTGGGGGGGATCAACCACTTCTAACAATGCCCGATCTCTTCCCACCTGATACAACGCAGGTAAAAACCAATCCTGTAAACGCAAAGTAACCCGATCTCGTCCACGCTGGCGATCGCCCCGTTCTCGATGTGCATACAAATACCGCCGCGCATTTTCCAACGCCTCACCAAATCTCTGTCCCCCTGTCAGATGCTCGTAAAAAGCCCCAAACATCTGCTCCGTTGTTGACGTTAGCACCGAATATTGCATCGCCAAAACTGTCGGAATCCCAGCATGGGTAAGCCCAGCCGCCACACTTCCTATGGCTTCTTCCCCCGCTACCGCCGCCGTCTGACAAGCCGAAAGCAACATTGCACTGATACCAGCCTGACTCAAACTTTCCCCAACTCGCGCCGCCGAAACACGATCGCCATTACCACCAATATCCTCAAACAGCAGATAACCAATGTTTTTATTGGCATCAAACACCCCATGCCCATCAAAATGCACAATATCCACCGATGGCAAACTTTTATCTGCTAAACGTTCTACCAATTTATCGAGAGTAGCGGGACGCAAAAACTCCACATCAATTAATCCCTGTGCATTTTTAGCGATCGCCTCAAGAGTAGCCAAAGCATCTTTACGCGGATCGAGAAAACCCGCACCTATGGGGCGACTAATCACAAACAGTAAGCGCAACCGATTTTTGGGAGGGGCAATACTTTGCTTAACTGAATCTTGCTGAAATTCTGACTCATTTGTTAACTGCGAAAAACTACGCCTTATCGAAATTGGATTTTCCCCATGTGATAAATAAGTTCCTTCGGGATCGCTTAGCAATTCCCAAGGCAAAGACAAAATAAGTGGATGACTTGCTGAAATTGTTAAGATCTTGTCTCGCTCATCACTATCCTGAAAATTCTTAAATATTTCCTTCGCGTCACCAACACTAAAAATTGACTCAAACAATGCTGCCCCCCACAAAGGCAATTTCGCCTCAGTCCTTTCAGCACTGCGATCATCCACATCCATCATGTAAAGTGATGTATATTTCTCCAAATATTCGCGAATCTCAGCGCGATCGCCATCATTCACAGGTGCGATAAATTCCAGAGCATCCGTCTCGCGATTATTTGATTTGATGACAAAGCGATCGGAACTCGTAAACCGCACATTTAGCTCAATCATCAATAAACCTATACAAGCTCCAAAATTTTATCTTGCTCCCAGACAACCGATTTTTCCATTATTCCAAACTCAGCAAAAGTTTTAGCAGCCCTGAGTGCCATATCCAAACCAACACATAATTTCGTTGGATATATACCTTCTTGCCCGCCAACCACCAACTTTTCATCCATACCTAACTTAAGCGGATCGACAACATAATGAAATATCTCATTGTCAAAGGTTAAATACACCACATATCTCCCCTTACCACCACCAATAGCAAGGTGTGCTTCATCTTCAGTTTCTAAAGTTACTAAAGTCTGCCGATTCCCATCTAGCGACCTAATCGCAACCTCAATTTCCAGCCAATTCTGGGCTGACTTTAATACCAACTGATTGCGATTTTCTTGCCAGTCTTCAGTTGAGAACTTAGAAATAAACATCAAAACCTCACTTTAACCTGATTACATCACAACCGCTAGGGCTAATCACCTCTAACTCTTCCAAGTCTAACTGCTTAGCCATTCCCTTCACACCGCCATTTTGACCACAAGGTCTACACAAATCGCGATCGACTATTAATCTAGCTCGACCGCCTCTAATCCCAGCATCAAATGCTTGTTGCATAACATCAGCCTCAGCATGGGTTTTACTAATCGGATTCACCCTCAAAGTAACAACCCTCCTAGGGTTAGGGTCGCTCCCAGAATTGACTCCAAAAAATTCGCGATCCCCGATCTCCAACTTTGCCACCGTAGAACCATCATGTTCACTACCAGCTACAGGTAAATCTAGTTTTTCCCTAAATTTGGCTAATTCCTGAAATTTAGCAGCAATATCTGCTGCGGGGTAATCAATATAATCTTTGTCGCTTGTCATTTCTAAAATAAGTTTGGATAATGTGATCCTTAATTGATTGACGAGCACAATCAGCCAAACTTAAGCCTTGATCCTAACACAATATTTCTAAATTTTGGCGAAAAAAATCTTTCTCATAGATTATTCTGGTGAATCAAGTATATTGCGTAACTCAGCGATCGCCTCTGCTGCTGTGTAAGACTTTAATTTTCCTGCACGATATGCAGCCAAAGCCTCACGCCCATTTTGAGCAATCTCATCACGCCGCCGCTCAATTTTAATTTTACGAATTTTCCTTGCGATCGCCATATTCATCACAAAATGCCTTCACGCCAATATGCAACACAATCACCGAAACCGCCACGATCACCGTTGGCAACACATTTCCCGATAAACCTAGCCCAGCCAAAATTCCTTTAAAAGTAGAAATCGTCTCCTTATTATCCAGATCGCCCCATTTTTTCCATTGCTTATGCAGCACCCCATCTTCCTCACAGAGATCTGCCTTGGCTGCTTTCCAAAACTTTTGCAAAAAACTCTTCGCTGGTTCCTTTGTTGCAGTCGCGATCGCCTGATTTTGCTTAACCAGTTGTGCCTCTTTATCGCCAGATTTTAGAGGTGCGTCACCAGAGAGCGATCGCAACTCCAATAACTGAGCATCAATTTCCGCCGCAAGAATAGAAATCTCCTCATCAGAAAACATCGATAATTTCTCCGCAAATGGAATGGCTGAACCTATCATAACCATTTCTTTCTAAAAAAAGGAGGGAGCGATACTTTGGATCGCTCTCTCCTTTTTGCTTTTTATATAGCAATCAACTATATCTCTAATCTTAAGCTCGTACTTCTGCAAAAATCTTATTGAGAATATCTTGAGCGCCCTTAGATTTTAAGTCGTCAGCAAGTTCCGCACCGATCGCTTCAGGATTAGTCAGATCGCCTGTTACTTCACCCTTAACCAAAGTCTTCCCATCAAGGCTCGCGACAATGCCTTTAAGAGTTAACTTGTCAGCAGTAATGGAAGTATTCACACCAATGGGAACTTGGCAACCGCCTTCGAGTTCACGCAGGAAAGCACGCTCCGCAAGACAGCGTTGAGTAGTTGGATAATGGATAATCGGCGTAAACAAAGCCAAGATATCAGGATCTTCAGCGCGACATTCAATTCCTAATGCACCCTGTCCGACAGCATGGAGCGAAATTTCTCCATCGATTACCTCATGCACGCGATCGCCCATTCCCAAACGGCGCAAACCTGCGGCAGCAAGAATCAATGCATCGTACTCACCAGAATCTAGCTTTTGCAAGCGAGTATTCAGATTCCCGCGCACATCCTTAAACGTGAGGTGAGGATAGTAATGACGTAATTGAGCCAGACGACGCAGCGAAGACGTACCAACTACCGTCCCCGCTGGCAAAGTGGCAAGAGTTTGGTCTTTCAGTTTTTCATGGACGACTAAAGCATCCGCAGGATCTTCCCGTTCGGTTACCGCACCGAGAATCAACCCTTCAGGTAAATGGGTTGGTAAATCTTTAAGGCTATGTACCGCAAGGTCAGACTCCTTGGTTAGCATCGAGACTTCTAATTCCTTGGTAAATAAGCCCTTATCACCAATTTTGGCAAGTGCCACGTCAAGAATTTTATCGCCCTGTGTACTCATGGTGACGACATCAAACTGGCGATCGGGGTGTGCTTTGCTGAGTTCCGCCTGTACCCAATGCGTTTGTACCAGTGCTAGCTGACTTTTGCGAGAACTAATGCGAACTGTTGAGGATGCAACCATAGGACAAAGGGTGAATGATTAAAAAGTTTTGTAAGGTGGGATTGGTAAGGTGAGATTTTTAAGGTATAAAAAATTTATAAAAATCGAGATAAAAGCACCATTTTCACTCTAGCAGATTCTTCCAATTTTTTAAGCGATCGCTAAAATAGCGATCGCACTTTTTTTAAGTCAGCATATCGACTAAATCTTTGAATAAAAGTTTAGATGCTTTAGCTATAGCCGTCATTC